>JBQGDD010000160.1:0-2328 GCA_052038845.1 Dyadobacter sp.
TTTTTGGCAAGCAGCTCTCCGCCCACATGTACGGGTACTTCCATGCCAAAAAAATCAGTCCAGTAGGTTGCTCTGTCTATACGCGGAGACTGATCGCTTATAAAGCCATAATAGCCTAAAATTCCTTTTTTCTGATTTTTGCGCATTAGCGATATAGTGTTTTTTGTATCAACAAGTTCTGCATCAAATTTTCCCCTGATGCATCGCACAAGTTTGTCAAAATATTTATTGCGTATTGTTTTATATACACCAAAACCTTTATGTGTGCTAAGATACTTATTCATAATAAGCAGCCACTCATAGCTGGCATAATGGGCGCATATCAGCACTATGCTCTTACCTTTATCTTCAAATTCCTTAACAAGTTCAATATTATCAAAAACAAACCGTTGCTTTAACTCATCCACGCTTATTGTCATTGTTTTTATCATTTCAAAAAAGCTATCACAAAAATGTCGGTAAAACTTCTTTTCTATAGCTTTTCTTTCTTCAGTATTTGAATGTGGTAATGCTAATGCCATATTTTCACGTACTGTTTTTTTACGGTAGCCGATTATGCGGTATATAATAATATAAGTTAAATCAGAAAAAAAATAAAGTACCCTGAACGGAAGTATTGAAATTAACCATAAAAGTGGATATAGTGCTATGTAGGCTATAAGCTGCATATTTTTTTTGACAAATATACTTTTTTATTGATTAACAGGTTTTTTATAATGCTTTTAACCTCTAAGAAGTATTTCCTTGTTAAATTTACATTTTAAAATTTTATATGAATATAGCACAGTTAGATATAGTAGTTTGGATAATAATAGGTATTACAGCTGTTATTAGTTACAAAGGATTTAATGATATACTTTTTTTCAGGAAATATGAGTTGCATATAGGCAGTATAAGGGCAGGGCAGCATTACCGCATGTTAACCAGTGCATTTTTGCACGGTGACATGATGCATCTTATTTTTAATATGCTGACGCTGTATTTCTTTGCCCCTATAGTTATAGTCTATATGGGTATTTTAGGTTTTTTGATTGTATATTTTGCAAGCCTGATTGCGGGAAGCCTGCTCACATTATATTTTCATAAAAATGATTATCATTATAGGGCAATCGGTGCATCGGGGGCGGTAATAGGTGTATTGTATTCAGCAATATTATTTGCACCTGATCAAAATTTATATTTATTTTTTGCAATACCTATTCCTACAGTTGTGTTTGGTATCGGCTACCTTTTATACTCTATTTATGGTATGAAGGCAAAAAATGATAACATAGGCCATACAGCTCACTTTGGCGGTGCTATTGCAGGTTATATAATTACGCTTTTGCATTACCCATCTATGTTTTATGACAATACCCTTATGGTGGTTTTACTGGCAATACCCATTATTATTTTACTTGTTATGGCCAAGATGGGAAAAATATAAATTTAAAAAACTGGCATATAATTTGAATTCTTACAGAACAATCATAAATCAAATAAAAATGAAAAAGATTCTATTAGTAGCGTTTGTATTTGTTGGTACTTTAGCAAATGCACAAACATTGGTAAAAGAGAACACCCAATCTCAATTAAGTGTAACAGGCGAAGGGAAAGTAATGGTAGTTCCTGATGAAGCTAAAATTACAATAGGAGTAGAAAATTCAGGTGCAGATGCAACCGATGTCAAGAAAAAAAATGATGCAACTGTAGATGCTGTAATCAAATATCTTAAAAGTATAAAACTTCCTGAAAAAGATTACCAGACTAAAAGGGTGTTTTTAAACCGTAATCAGGATTATAAAACGGGTAAATACAGTTATACAGCATCACAGACTATAACAATTCATTTAAAAGATCTTACAAAATATAATACTATAATGGAGGGTCTAGTTGGAGCTGGTATCAACACTGTACAGGGAGTAGAGTTTTTAAGTTCTAAATTTGAACAACACCAAAGTGAAGCAAGGGTTAAAGCTGTACAGGATGCTAAACGCAAAGCACAGGATTATGCAGGAGCTTTAGGTCAAAAATTAGGTAAGGCATTGTTAGTTTCGGATAATTCTCAAAATAATTATGTACCTGTTATGAGAGCTGCTATGTTTGACATGAGTGCCGGTGGAGAATCTGCTTCAAGAGAAACACTTGCAATAGGTGAGATAACTGTAACTGCAAATGTTGTTATAAACTTTTTACTTGAGTAACAAAATATTGACTAGTCCTAAAAAAACGATACAGGATTAATAATAGTAAAAATACATTTTTTAGGCAGAAGTAGCTTTCGGGTTACTTCTGTTTTTTGTTTTATAGGTTTTCATTTTGATAGTGCTCTGTAGATGCATTTGGTTA
>JBQGDD010000161.1:0-3052 GCA_052038845.1 Dyadobacter sp.
CTATAATGATAGAAACACCATATATTATAGCATTTTTTATACCTGCTGCCCTGGTTTTACTCTGCTTGGTAAAAAAACTTACCGTCATAGGTATCATTGGGAACACACAGGGCGTTAATAATGCTGCAAACCCTGAGAAAAAAGCTATTATAAATATTGTCCACAACCCTTTTTGTTCTTCTTTATCAGTCTTACCGCCAGTTGCCGGTGCAATGTCTTTTTTATCGCCTTTATTAACTGCAGGATCTTCAAAGTTTTTAACCTCTTTAGATGTTAAGGCTTTAACGTCAAACTCAAACAGGTTTTGCCCCTGTATGCACGATTCTTTACAAACCTGATAATCAATAGTTACCTGTATAATAGTATTATCAGCGTTAGTTATAGTAACAGGATGCTTTAACTGTGCTGTATGCTCAAAGAAAGTTTCATCCACTTCAAAAATATCACTGTACTCTGTTTTGGTTTCACTCTCCTGCGCCTTTTCAGCAGGCTTATAATTACCTTCGGCATTGTTAAAGCTTATAATCATAGGCAGTCCGCCCATATCATCACTAAATTGTGAATACATGTGCCAGTGTTCCTCAATAACCGCATCAAAAACCAATACATATTCAGTATCCGATTTTTTTTCAACTTTTGATGTCCATTTTACCGGATCTATAATTTGTGCACTTGCTAAAAATGTAAACAGTAAGAAAAAAATATATATAAGTTTCTTCATTTTATAAAACTTCTATTTTTAATATTTGTGTTGTATTTTCTGTTACTTTAAAACGGTCGTCGGCACGCATCCCGATAACCCATATAATCTGTTCTTCTGATGTTAAAACCCATGCACTTTCCTTATCTGGCAAAGACATCTTTTCATCTTTAAAAAACTTGGAAAGCTTCTTTTTTTGCTCGTTCATTCCAAAGGGATAAAAATAATCACCTTCTTCCCATTTTCTCACAAATAACGGGAATTTTATTAACTGATTATTAACATATATCACTTTTTTTGTCCCATTTTTAGCAATTTCATCAACACTGGTAAACCGAAGCCTGAGAGGCTCATTTACTTCCTGCGCTGCATCTGCAATAGTATATATTTTTTTGCTATCGCCAGATAGAGGTTCTAAAATCAGTACATCACGGTCTTTAACAAGCCTGAAGTTTTCAGATAAAATCTGTTTTCCCGCCTGTGCATTTATAAGGCTGTAAATATCATCCCATGCTGTAAAGCCAAAAGGTTTGAGCAATTGGTATAAATAAGCTTTGTAATTGGGAAGCCGCTTTAGTTCCTGTATATTAAACCGTTTTTGTGCATCCTGCTCATTTACTACCTGTTTGTAGACTAATACAGATGCATCCTCGGCAAGTGACTGTACCTGTTTTAAATGAGCTGATGTTTGCTTAAAGGATTCTGCAAAAGCAGGATTAAGCAATTTTAATATCGGTATAACATCATGGCGCAGTTTATTACGTAAATATTTATCAGATGCATTACTGCTATCCTCCCTCCATTCAATTTTTTGGTTAGCAGCAAATGCCTCTATTTCCTGACGTGTAAAATTAAGTAACGGACGAATTATTCTATCATTTTGTTCAGGTATTCCGGTCAGCCCTTCAATGCCTGTACCCCGTGTAAAATTGATGAGAGCAGTTTCTATACTGTCATCCAAATGATGTGCTGTAAGAATGTAATCCAGGTTATTTTCTTCCAAAAGCTGATGAAACCAAATGTATCGTAACTGCCTTGCTGCTACCTGAACAGATAGTTTATTATCAGCGGCGAAATCTTTTGTATTAAAGCGGGTTACAAATATTTTTACATCACTTTTTTCAGCATATTCCTTTACAAATTTTTCATCTCCATTGCTCTCTTCTGACCTTAACCCAAAGTTACAGTGGGCAACAGTAATATCATAATTAAGTGATTTAAATAAGTGTAGTAAAACCATACTGTCAATACCGCCACTTACGGCAAGCAGCAGCTTTTTATCTCTTAAAAAAGAAAAATTTTCAGACAGGTGAGAAGTAAGTTTTGAAAGCATTTTCAAAAGTAATAAATTAATGGCTACTAACCTTCAAGAACGCTTCGCATTGCTTTTGCTTTAAGCAGACATTCTTCATATTCATTTTCGGGGACAGATTTCGCTGTGACAGCGCTTCCCACAGAAAACGATGCATATTTAGATTCAGCGTTATACAAAATACTACGGATAACTACATTAAAATCAAAGTCGCCATTCGGTGTAAAATAGCCCACAGCACCACTGTACAGCCCTCTTTTAGTTTCTTCCAGTTTTTCGATTATCTGCATTGCTGATATTTTTGGCGCACCCGTCATACTCCCCATCGGGAAAGCCGCCTTTATCACATCTACAGCAGAAATACCTTCTGCAACCTGAGATGTTATAGTAGATATTAAATGATGCACCTGCTTAAAGCTGTATGCCCCGCACAACTCCTCTACATTTACAGAGCCTTTAGCAGCAGTTCGGGATAAATCGTTGCGCACCAAATCGACTATCATAATATTTTCAGAGCGTTCTTTTTCGTTAATGGTAAGTTCCTGTTTTATCGTTTCGTCTTCATTTGCATCACTGCTTCTTCTCGCTGTCCCTTTTATAGGCTGTGAGATTACTTTATCACCCTGTTTTTTTATAAATCGCTCAGGCGAAGCACACAACAGGTAATTTTTAAAGTTTTTAAAATAAACAGCAAACGGAGGTTCTGATATTGCATTGAGTTTTTGATAAATATCTATAGGGTTTATATTAGCATTATTAGCATAAAACTCCATGCAAAAATTAGCTTCATAAATATCTCCCCTATGAATATGTGCAAGCATTTGACTGACTTTATCTAAATAGCTCTCTTTTGAAATTCGCTGTTGTATGGTTAACAGGTTACTCTTTTTTTCATGATATTCAACTGATGTGTTTAGAATGTCATTAAAGTCATTTTCAATTTCATCATCACACATTTTCAGGTATTGTACTTCAAGCTGATTGCCATTGAACAGGAACAATTTTTTTGGCTGAAAAAAAAATAAATCAGGAAAATTAAT
>JBQGDD010000162.1:0-2564 GCA_052038845.1 Dyadobacter sp.
CCTAAAGCCTGCATACTGTTCCTCTTTAAGCGTTAAGCCTGCTGCATACATATGCCCGCCAAACTGCTCTAAATGATCTGCACAGGCGTCTAGGGCATTATACACATCAAATCCTTTTACAGAGCGCGCCGAAGCCGCCAGTTTATCGCCACTTTTAGTAAAAACCAATGTAGGGCGGTAATAGGTTTCTGTAAGGCGTGATGCGACTATGCCAATTACCCCCTTGTGCCATGCTTCATTATACACAACAGTTGTAAATTTTTCCTGATCGTTATTTTGCTCTATCTGACGCAGGGCTTCGGCAGTAATAAGTTTATCGAGATCTTTACGGTCGGCATTCAGTCCTTCAATCTGCGCGGCAAATTCTTCTGCCTGTTCTAAATTGAATTCTGTAAGCAACTCTACTGCATGGTTGCCATGCTTTATGCGCCCGGCAGCGTTAATGCGCGGTGCAATAACAAATACTACATCGCTGATGGTAAGCGTTTGCTTTTTCAGGTTTTGAATAAGTGCCCTTATGCCCGGCCGGGGATTGGTATTAATAACCTCCAGCCCAAATTTAGCCAGCACACGATTCTCCCCAGTTATAGGTACAATATCAGCCGCTATTGCAGTAGCTACAAGGTCGAGGTAAGGGTTAAGGTCGGCTATTGTTTGCCCTCTGTTTGCACCTAGTGCCTGTACCAGCTTAAAGCCTACCCCGCAGCCACATAATTCATCATACGGATAGCTACAGTCATCGCGCTTGGGGTCGAGTACCGCTACGGCATCGGGCAGTGTATCGCCGGGGCGGTGGTGGTCACAAATTATAAAATCGACACCCTTTGTTTTGGCGTATGCTACTTTATCAATAGATTTTATACCGCAGTCTAACGCTATAATTAACGAAAAACCGTTATCATCAGCAAAATCGATTCCCTGTGTAGATACTCCGTAACCCTCGGCATACCTGTCGGGTATATAGGTTGCCACATTAGGGTAAAACGAACGCAGGTAAGACGACACCAACGATACCGCCGTAGTACCATCTACATCATAATCGCCAAAAACCAAAATGTTCTCCCCGCCTGCTATTGCCGACTCAATTCGGGCAACCGCCTTATCCATATCTTTCATAAGGTAAGGGTCGTGCAGGTCTTCCAGCGAGGGGCGGAAAAACCGCCGTGCTTCTTCAAAGGTTTCTACGCCACGCTGCAGTAATAATGAAGCAATAACCTCATCTACGTTGAGGGCTTGGGCTAACTGCTGTATTTTATGTTGTTCGGGTTTTGGTTTAAGAGTCCAGCGCATGATTTTCTTTTACACTCCAAAAATAACATAATAGGCTTGGTTACGCCTGCAAATATTTTATTTTTGTTGTAAAGCTATCAGCCATGCAAAAATATTTATTCACATTTTTAGTATTTGTCTCGTTTACCGCCTTTGCTCAAAATATCATAGAAGCCACAATTAAAGATGAAGCCAACAAACCGATTGCTTTTGCAAACATATACCTGCCTGACAGTAAAAAAAGTACAGTATCTAACGAAGACGGCAGGTTCTATCTCATCATAAGTCCTGACATTGATAAGAGTGTAATTATTTCGCACCTGAGCTACCAGGATGCACAGCTTACTATAACTGATAATTTCCCTGAAACTATCATTTTAAAAGAAGGTTCACTGCAATTAGATGAAGTAGTCATTGGCAAACAAATTACCGGTGAAGAAATTGCCCTGAAAGTAATAGAAAAACTGAAAAATAATCATGGTAATGCTCCAACCTATTATGAATATTTTAGGAGGGTAATTGATTATAACAAAAACAACAATGAAGTTGACTTAGTGCAGGAGTATTATGGCAAATTAATGCATACTGCGTCTAATAAAACAAAAGTAAACATAAAGAAAAGCCGTGCAGTTACTTATACTTTAACTGGAGAAAAAGAACTAGAGAGGCTTATGATGCACGATTTTTTTAAAATAGAATCTGATAATTTTTTACTTTATAAACCACAGTTTTTAAAAAAAGCACAGTTAAAAAACTATACTATAAATATTGAAGGCTCAACGACATTTAATACAACTCAATGCTATATATTAAAATACACTAAAAATGATGGAGGAAATTATGACTCTGATGCTAAAATTTTAGCGTATATAGATAAAACGTCCTATGGTATAGTAAAACTTATTACAGGCTCATATAGTACAGATACAAGTTATTATCAAGAGAAAAACTTCATTAACATCGATAATAAATGGCTATTGAGTTCTGCAAGCGATAAATTTAAAAACAAATTATATCTAACTTTATATAATCATCTTAGTAATGAAAAGGATTTTATTAATGAAGATTATAAAGCACTGGTTATAGGACTAGGCGAAAGACTGAAAAAATACAATAAAAACCCCAATGATACCTTTTGGGATAATTACCAACATATACCATTGCCAGAGTAATGTTAACTTGGTTATCTATAGAAATGTACGCAACATTCCATTTCGAACGAAGCAAAGCGTAGTTGAGAAATCTCAATTTAACTAAAGATTTCTCCTGTCGTCGAAATGGAAAATAAGATTGCC
>JBQGDD010000163.1:0-3231 GCA_052038845.1 Dyadobacter sp.
CATAGTCAGGACGCTTTCGGGCATTATTTATATAGTACTGCTATTAGCCGCTACCCTTTTTTCTCCGGTAAGTTTCAAAATCCTTTTTGGTTTATTTATGTTACTTTCTGTAGCTGAATTTTGTAATCTGGTTAACTTAAAAAAAACAATACCCCTTACAATTGCCGTAACAGGCTTTATATTATTCGGGTATTATACAACCAATGATTTTTGGAGCAATATCCTGCTTAATTTTGCTGCCCTTGTTATATCCATAAATTTAATCACTGAACTTTTCAGTAACGGATTACCGGTAACAAAAGATGTAACGGCAAAGAATGTGAGGCTGATAGGATATGTAATAATTCCTTTTTTACTTATACTTAAACTGCCTTTTATCGGCATTGGCGGCGAAAATGATAATCGCTTTATAATAATAGGGATATTTATACTGATGTGGATTAACGACACCTTTGCATATATTGTGGGAAAATCTATTGGTAAAAGGAAACTTTTTGAGCGTGTATCGCCTAAAAAAACCATTGAAGGCTTTTTTGGGGGTATGCTGTTTACTATTACAGGTAGCTATGTTATAAGCCTTTTTTATACTTTTTTAAGCCCTGCCCTTTGGATTGCTACTGCTGTAATACTTGTTATTTTTGGCAGTCTTGGCGATTTAATAGAATCTAAATTAAAGCGTAATGCCGGGGTTAAAGACAGTGGTACTATAATGCCTGGACACGGCGGAATACTGGACAGACTGGATAGTATTATATTTGCAATACCTTTCTTATTTTTGTTTTATCAAATTATATATTATGTTTCATAAAGAAGGAGCCAAAATTATTTTAGTAGCACTTGTAATAACAGTAGCTATATCATTGCTTGCCGAAGAATTTATAGACAGCTACTGGCTGCTTAAGTTTATCCAGATATTCTCGCTGATATTCTTAATACTGATACTACAGTTTTTCAGGAACCCTAAACGAAAGGTTGAAGTATCAGATCATCATATCATAGCTCCTGTAGATGGCAAGGTTGTGGTAATAGAGGAAGTTTATGAAGCTGAATATTTTAAGGAAAAACGCTTACAGGTATCCATATTCATGTCGCCTATTAATGTACATGTTACCCGCTATGCGGCAAACGGGCTTATAAAATTCAGCAAATACCATCCGGGTAAGTATCTTGTGGCATGGCACCCCAAGGCAAGCGAAGAAAACGAACGCACTACTATTGTAATAGAGACACTTTTGTTTGGCGAAATATTATACAGGCAGATTGCTGGTGCACTTGCCAGGCGTATTGTAAATTATGCTCGTGAGGGTATGCAGGTTGTACAGGGTACAGATGCAGGCTTTATTAAATTTGGTTCGAGGGTAGATTTATTCTTACCTTTAGGTACAGAGATTAATGTTAAACTAAATGATAAAGCCGTAGGCGGTAAAACGATAATTGCAACCAAAGCCTGATGGAAGACGATTTAGATATTAAATTTCAGGAAGCTTATGAAAAGGCGTGTAATATGACGGATGTACTTGCGCCTGATGTTATGCTGAAGATTTATGCATATTACAAACAGGCTACACAGGGTTCTGAACACCTGAACAAGTTCCAGACATCTGACCTGAGAGATGGCTTTAAAATGAATGCCTGGATGCAGGTTAGGCATTTACCCCCTAATGAGGCTAAACAGTTATATATTGAAACAATCAATTCACTAATTAAATAACCGGATATTATGAAAAATGTAAAAATTTATCTTTCTGCCGCCCTATTAGCAGTAGCAATGCAGTCGTGCAAAGACAAAGATAATTTAGAAGAAGTTGTCGCTATACCCGAGAAAACAGAAGAAGCACCGGCAGTAGGCAATCCTGAAGATGTAAGGGCAGATGAAGGTTCTTTTCAGGTAAGTACACTTCCTTATGCTTATGATGCGCTGCAGCCGCATATAGATGCAAAAACGATGGAAGTTCATTACTCAAAACATTACCTTGGCTACACTAATAAACTAAACAGTGCCATTAAAGGTACTGAATGGGAACAAAAAACTATTGAAGAAATACTTACAAACCTTAACCTTGAAAATAAGGAAGTAAGAAATAACGGAGGCGGATACTATAACCACACCTTGTTTTGGGAAGTTATGGCTCCTAATGCAGGCGGCTCGCCAAAGGGTGCACTAGCAGAAGCTATCAATAAGGATTTTGGTTCTTTTGAAAATTTTAAAAACCAGTTTTCTGATGCCGCGGGCAAACAATTTGGTTCTGGCTGGGCATGGCTTGTTGTTGATAAAAGTGGTAAACTTGCCGTAGGCAGCACTGCTAACCAGGACAACCCGTTAATGCCGAATGTGGGCATTTCGGGAAAACCAATACTTGGGCTTGATGTTTGGGAGCACGCTTATTACCTTAACTACCAAAATAAAAGACCTGATTATATAGATGCTTTTTATAATGTTATAAACTGGGATGCGGTATCTAAAAAATATGATGCTGCCATAGCAAAATAATATTATGCTCTTAGAGTTATAATAAAATCCGCTGTTAGCGGATTTTATTGTTTAAATATTGCCTGTTTGAAAAAAAAGGCGGATTTTTGGGGACTTAATTCATTAAAATTATGAAGTACTTATTTTTATCTGTTATTTTATTTGCTTTAGTATCCTGCCAAGAGGAAAAAGCTGAAATAGACCGATCTAAAACAGACTGGGTTACTTATAAACTTGAAGGTAACGTAAAAAGTGTTTCTGAAAAATCTTACCAGATGCTTGAATCGGGTGTTGCTGATACCACTAATATTGCCCATGAAATAAGAAGTGCACATAACCTTGATATTGAGTTTAATGATGAAGGTATGGTTATTTCTGAAAAAAAATGGAAAAGAAATGGTAAGCCTTTTGAAGAAATTAAATATGATGGTAAGGATAAAGTACTACAAAGGACACAATATATAGATGGCAAAGCCTCTATACTAACAGAATACGCATACAATTCTGATAATAATAATACTACTGTTACACGCAGAAAGCCGGATAACAAACAAATTGATAAAATAGTTAAATCATACAACGCTGATAAACTCGATGAGCAGAAAACCTTTAATGACGATAATAAAGGTATTGACAGAGTCACTTATACATATGACAAAAACGGAAACTTAATTGGCGAAAACCTGTATTTAGGCACTGAGGCTGTACAATATAAAAATGTGTATGAATATGATGATAACGGAAAAAAAACAAGCGATATA
>JBQGDD010000164.1:0-2355 GCA_052038845.1 Dyadobacter sp.
TATGGATATGAAAGAAATTGAGTTAGGTAAACTTGCTCAACAGAAAGGCAGCCATGCAGATGTAAAAGCATTTGGTAAAATGATGGAGGATGCCCATACCAAATCTTTAAACGACATTAAATCTACTGCTCAGGCTAAAAATATTTCTTTACCTGCAGGTACTCCAGAAAAAGTTCAGGATAAATATGAAGACCTGAACGAAAAATCAGGTGCTGATTTTGACAAAAAATATGCTGACCAAATGGTAAAAATGCATGAAAAAGCTGCTGACAAAATGCAGGAAATTTCAGAAAAAGCTAATGATTCTGATATCAGAATGTGGGCTGCTAATATGCTTCCTGAAATAAGAAAGCACCATGAAGAGGCTAAAGCTCTTAAGGCTAAAGTTGACGCAGTAAAATAATATCTGCAGATAAAGTAAAAAAAAGCTATGAAAAATTTATTGTATATAATTGCTGTAATTCTGATTATTATATGGGCACTTGGCAGTTTTGCCTACCATGTGGGAAGTGCTTTTATTCACCTACTGCTTTTAGTGGCAGTGGTAATGATAGTGCTAAACCTGTTTAAAAGAAGGCGCCCATAATTAAGGCACACAACAATTATTAATAAAGCCCGCTGTAATTTTTTACAGCGGGCTTTAATTTATTTTGTAACGTGCACCCAGCCAACAATAGGCTCAGGAAAATCAGGATCGTTAAGTTCCAGTACAAAATAATAGGTGCCATTGGGTACTGTTGTATTTTCACTGCCTACTTTTTCTACACTTGCAATACCGTCCCAGTCGGCTTTACTGTGGTCGCCTGTCCATACAAGGTTGCCCCAGCGGTTATAAATACTCATTTTAAAATTTAAAAAAATATTACGCAATCCCTCCACAAAAAAGGTATCGTTATAACCATCGCCATTAGGTGTAACATAGTTATACGTAGTAGGTGGGCATCTTTTTGTATAGAGTAAAAAAGATGATGTGCTATAGCATGAACCATTATCTACCCTTACAAAAATTTGCTGTGGGTTTTCGGCTATTGTAAAAGATGAAGTGTTGTTAATCTGGTTAATACCCTGGTCGGCATTTTGCTGTGATGTATAAAAAGTTACAGTTTCATCGGCTGTATTTTGTAGTTCTTCAGCATAATGAGAAAAATCAAATGTGCCGATACCAAAACCTGTATCGCAGGCAGTTATATCTTCAGGCTGTGGGATTGAGGGTGATATAAGTAACTGTACTGATACCGTATAATCATTATTTGTTTCATCGGTTTCCTGCACTATACCCGTGCCATCGCCAATATCATCAACTACAAAAGTAAGTTGAAATGCAGCAGGTATATCATTGGGTATAGTGACGGTTATAAAGCCCTCTTCACTACCACCAATAGGTATATCTGTAATTGTTTCGGTAAAATCTATCCATTCGCCATTTGCATAAATGCTTATGGGAGTCTGTGCAGGCAATACGTCAAAACTGTCAAAATTATTTACGGTATAATATACCTGTATTTCTCCTGAATTGCATTCCTGAACTATATTATTTATTACAATAGTTGCATCCGGATAAAAGCAGTCTTCCAGTATCAGCATAAACGAACCTATACGTACACAGCCATTTTCATGTTCAAGCCGCACAAAAATCTGTTGGGGTAATGAAATGTAGTTTTCAGGATTACTGATAAGGGGTTCACCATTATCGGCATTTTCCTGTGATGTGTGAAAGGTAATTATATCAGTAGCATTATTCTTAAGTGATTCCTGATATGCAGAAAAGTCAAATATACCTTCTCCTGAATTTAAGGCAGTTTCGCAGCCATATACATCCTGGGCATTAATCTCAGGAATTATCCATAAAGAATCATTTAGAAAAAAAGTATTATTGCTTTCATCCAGTTCAGGTATTATGCCTGTACCGTTACCTGTGTCATCTACAAAAAGTATAAGTTCAAAATCTGTTGGTATAGTATCAGGTAAAACAATTGTTATACTGCCGCTTTCACTGCTGTTAATAGGTATGTCAGCCTGTGTTTGTGCAGATGCCGCCACATCGCCATTAATATAAAATGTAATTGTAGTGCCTGCGGGCAAAAAGTCTGTGCTGTTAGTGTTATAAACAGTATAATTGATTACTATTTCCCTCGAATCGCAGGTTTTAATTATTTCATCAGCAACAATGGTTGCATCGGGGAGTTGGGTATTAAGTTTTGTTATTATGGTATTCATAATTATCAAATCCTGCCCCGACTGTAGCGATACCTCTGCATTTGTATCCCCTATACTGATAAAGTTTTCTGCTTCATAAATATCCATATCCATATTCCATAATTGGGTAGAGCCCGTTACGGTATTGGTACAGTTAAA
>JBQGDD010000165.1:0-4626 GCA_052038845.1 Dyadobacter sp.
TTCTGAATAGTTGTACGGTACCCTCTTCCTTGTAACAATTTTGCCAAAGATGCCGCGATAATCCCTTTTCCTAATGAAGAGGTCACACCTCCTGTAACAAAAATATACTTTGTCTGCTTCATTTATTAAGTTGTTGTTGTGTTGTAGTTGTTGTTTCGCTGACGCAAAAACGTGGCAAAAGTACGAAAATTAATTAATCAATACAGCAATTGATTAATGTTACACTGATTTAATTACAGAAATCCTCAAGGTTTGGGGTACTGTAATTTAATGTTGCGTATAATGTTTTCTAAACCATTAAGCTTAAGTTCATATACTAATTGCAGTTGCAGTCCAAGCTGTCCTTTAGGAAATCCTTTATTATGGTACCATACTACATAATATTCAGGCAGGTCTATAAGGTATCGCCCTGCATATTTGCCAAAAGGCATTTTGGTATGTGCCAGTTTTATTAAAAATTCCTGTTGTTCTTTCATTATACCCTTCCCTTATATCGGGGCTAACCTTCTCTTGCGCTTTATTACCAGTTAAAAGTAATATCCTTTTCAATATCAGGGTGTAAACTGTAATGCACAGGGCAGGTTAGTGCCGCCCTCTGCAATATTGTTTTAGCTTTATCATCCAGTGGGGTATTTATAGTAAAAGCTACACTTATTTTGGCAATTCTCCTTGGGTCTGCTGCCATTACTTTAGTTACTTCTGCTGTAGCAGCACTAAGGTCTATGCCCATATCCCTTGCTTTAATACCCATAATGGTAAACATACATGTAGCAAGAGCATTTGCCACAGTATCGGTAGGCGAAAATGCTTCACCCCTGCCATTATTATCAAGAGGAGCATCTGAAAGTATTTCAGTACCTGACTGTATATGTATTGAAGATGTCCTTAATTCTCCTAAATAAGTTACTTTAGATGTCATTATTGTGCAAGTTTTACAGTTAGGTCATCATCATAATAAAGTATGTAAACACCTGTATTAAAGTTACCATTGCCGGAACTTTGATACATAAACTTATTTTCCACCTGTTGTGATGTTGTATTGTTCATAACACTCCTAAAACTTTCCTGCTGAAACAGCCTCACTATAACATCAAAAGTAACATCAAACCCTCTTACGGCATACTGATTAGGGTTTACGCCATTTTTTTCTCTGAACTTTCTGTAAAAAGCACTTCCTTCAAGCGATTCTCCCTCTTTATTTACAGATGGATAAAGCATCTTAAGGCTAATCAGCCTCTTTATAGCTTCGTCATGATCCAACTTATCCGTTTTTTCGAGCACAGCAAGCTGAATATTGTAATTGTTTTGTGCGTTTCTCAGCTCTTTGGTAGTATTTAAAAGCATTTCGGCACTTTCAGTTTCAAGGATAACATAATTTTGTACATCCCTCTGCAACAGGTTTTTTAAAGATGCCTCATTAACAGCACCGTCTAAAATGCGTACTGACGGGTAATTATCTCTTATGTACCTTCGGGTACTGTTCTTTTTAGCATCTACAATTGCAATAACATTGCCGCCTTTACCCATAAGGTAATTCATCATTGCTTCACGCTCCTTATCCTGTGAGGGCACCGATATAAAAAGGTTTTTGTATGCTTTTTCATAATCTCTTGATAGTGGGGATATTACCGGAACGGTATCAAGCGACATAGCCGCCGTTTCTGCATTAGAAGGGAAAAATGGCCCTATAACAGCGTTAGCGCCGAGCATCCTGCTTCGCAACGAGGCTATGTCAGATGTATTTCTTGTTTCATTAGAGTCAAAAATCTTAACCCTTAAAGGCAGTCCCAGTGTTTTTGCTGAATCTATTGCTATAAGCGCACCTGCATAAAAGTCAAGGGTCATATTAAGAAACTTATCCGTTCTCAGGAATTCCTGCCTTGAACGTGATGTATCTGCCTCTACTCTTGCCATATTAAAGGGAAGCAGCAATACAATTTCTTTGGATGATGACCTTTTTAATGTTTTGGTAAGGTCTGTAAATTTTGATGGCACAACGTTGCCACTTACTGCTGTTCCCTGCGCCGGTAACCTTAAAACCATACCCTCCTTAAGCCCGTCTTTAGCTTCCGGGTTAAGTTCAATTATTTTTTCCTGGGTAAGCCCTGTCTGACGGGTAAGACTATAAAAAGTTTCTTTAGGCTGTACTGTGTACATTGTATATCCGGGCTGAACATCATTGTCTTCAAGCCTGCTTTCAATTACAGCATCATTACTTATTAACTTAAGGTTATAGCCTAAAGGCAATACATCTACAACTTCAGGGTTTAACTCTTCCAGCACCTGTAGGGTTATACCATACTGTCTTGCTATAGAATACTTTGTTTCGCCCTGTTTTACCACATGGTACACATAAACAGGTTCTTTTTTCTTTTCCTTCTGTTTCTCTGCCGCCTTTACCTGTGCATCTACCGGGTCGCCTTTAATAGGTATTATTATCTGCTGACCTATTTTAAGCCCATCGGCAAGGAGTTCGCCATTAGCCTTTTTTATGTCAGCTTCGGTTACATTATATTTTTTGCTTAAGCTGTAAAATGTTTCTTTCGGCTTTACTTCGTGTATAGTATTAGCCAGTTTGGTTGGCTGCTCTTTTGGCAAATCCTGTGTTGCCTTCGCAAGGCTTTTAGAAGGTATAATAAGTACTGTATTTTCCTTAAGCCCTTTTTTAGAGTCGGGGTTAAGCCTGTAAATATCATGAGGTGTTACTTTATACTTTTTTGCAACATCTGTTACTGTTTCTCCTTTTTCAACTTTATGCTGCCTGTAATCCTGAGCATGGACAGTACAAGGAAAAAACACAAGTGAAAACAATACAACAAACAGGTATTTCATATTTTAAACTTTTTATAAATAATTAAGCCGCTACAAAGTTAACTTTTGTAACGACTTAAATATATGTTTTATTCTGATATTATGATAATATTAATAGGCACTAAAAATTATTCCCATTCTATGGTGGCGGGCGGTTTAGAGCTTATGTCATACACCACCCTGTTTACACCTTTTACTTTATTAATAATTTCATTAGATATTTTCATTAAAAACTCATAGGGCAGGTGTACCCAGTCTGCTGTCATACCGTCTGTAGATTCTACAGCCCTTAAAGCCACTACTTTTTCATACGTCCTTTCGTCACCCATTACACCTACACTGTTTACAGGCAATAAAATTGCTCCTGCCTGCCAAACCTGATTGTAAAGACCATGAGATTTTAAACCTTCTATAAATATTGAATCTACCTCCTGCAATATTCTTACTTTTTCAGGTGTTATATCACCCAATATCCTGATAGATAAACCAGGACCCGGGAAGGGATGCCTTCCTAAAAGTTCAGGGTCAATTCCTAATGTAGCCCCTACCCTGCGTACTTCATCTTTAAAAAGCATGCGTAGCGGTTCTACCACCTGCAGTTTCATAAAGTCCGGTAAACCACCCACGTTATGGTGCGATTTTATAGTTGCCGAAGGTCCTTTTACAGAAACCGACTCTATAACATCTGGGTATATTGTACCTTGTGCAAGCCATTTTACATCAGTAAGCTGATGAGCTTCATCATCAAAAACTTCTATAAACACACGCCCTATAGTTTTGCGTTTTAGTTCAGGGTCTTCTATGCCTGCAAGCTGCGATAAGAAACGATCGGATGCATCTACACCTTTAACGTTAAGCCCCATATCTTTATACTGATGCAGTACGCTTTCAAACTCATCTTTACGTAATAAACCATTATTTACAAAAATACAGTACAGGTTTGTACCAATTGCTTTATGCAACAGTACTGCCGCAACTGTAGAATCTACACCGCCTGAAAGACCGAGTACTACTTTATCATTCTGTATTTTTACTTTAAGTTCTTCTACAATATCCTCAACAAAAGTATCAGGGGTAAAGTTTTGCGGAACTTCAGCTATTTTAACCAAAAAGTTTTCCAGCATCAGCTTACCATCGGTTGAATGATATACTTCGGGGTGAAACTGTATAGCATAAGTATCCTCCCCTTCTATTTTATAGGCAGCGTTTTCTACATCTTTAGTACTGGCAAGCCTTATTGCCTTTGCAGGCAGTTGCTTTATAGTATCACTATGGCTCATCCATACCTGGCTGCCAAGATTAACTCCCTCTAAAAACGGTTCACCCTCTTTCATATACGAAAGATTGGCACGCCCATATTCACGAATGTTACTTGGGGCTACCTCTCCACCATGAAAATGTGCAAGATACTGGGCACCATAACAAACGGCAAGTAAAGGCAGTTTACCTCGAATTTCTGCCAGGTCAGGATGCGGGGCATCTTCCGCCCTTACTGAGAAAGGACTGCCTGAAAGTATTACGGCTTTATAAGATGATAAATCAACCGGGGGGTTGTTGTAAGGGAAAATTTCGCAGAAGATATTTAACTCGCGAACCCTTCTTGCAATAAGCTGTGTATATTGCGATCCGAAATCTAAAATTAGTACATTGTGTTGCATGTGCAAAAATAGATATAAAATCGGAAATTGCAATTTTAAAGATTTGCAGCTGTTAATAATTTTTTTGTTAAAGTAATCTAAAAATTACTATTTTTGTTTCAGAATAAAATTCAGATGGAAGTAAAAGACAGCAACGGAACACTACTTAATGCAGGCG
>JBQGDD010000166.1:0-5741 GCA_052038845.1 Dyadobacter sp.
AAACAGGAGTAACATCTTTCCTGAAATGGCGGCTGCTAAAAAACTCATTATTTACAAATGCTTATAAACGTATTCCGCTAAAGGGTGCTCCTGAGTTTTATATAAAACTGCATTTAGGCAAAAGCGGGAAAAATAAAAATCCGGTATTTTATATAAGTAACAGCCCCTGGAATTTATATGAGTACCTTAAACTTTTTCTTGACCATAATAATTTTCCAAAAGGACCTGTATTACTGCGGAAATTCAGCAGCCTTTTTCAGCAGGCTACTGAAGATGAAAAGCCACATAAGCAAAAAGAAATTACCAATATTTTAAAAACGTATCCGCAATCAAAATTTATATTAATTGGCGACAGTGGTGAACATGATGCCTCTATTTATACAGAAATTGCGGCACAGTACCCCGACAGAATTTTGTGTATTTATTTAAAAAGCGTAAAACACAAACGCAGGATGAAAAGCGTACAGGGTATAACAGATAATTTTACTATTACCCCCGTTTTACTTGCAGCAACATCAGCAGATGCAGAACATCATGCTCGGAGTATAGGGCTTATACAATAGTTTAATAAATCTTAAAAATAAATTCATTCACTTAAATTTAACATCTGTTTGTAGCAGTTTACTTAATTTTATGTCTTAACCAAAAAATTAAAATATCATGTCAGAAAAAAAATGGTCTTTAGACCCTGCGCACTCAGAAATACAATTTAAAGTAAAACATCTCGTTATATCTACCTTAACCGGTTCATTTGACAAGTTTGACGGAGAAGCAGTAACACCGGAAGATACTTTTGAAAACGGGCAGATTACAATAAGTATAGATGCTAAGAGCATTAATACAAACAATAGCCAGCGTGATGAACATTTAAGAAGTGAAGAGTTCTTTAAAACAGATGAGCATCCTGAAATTACGGTAAAAACAACTTCTATCAAGCAGGTTAGCGGAGATGACTATGTTATTATTGCAGATTTCACTATGCGAGGTGTTACCAAAAGTGTTGAATTTAAAGGGGAATATGGCGGAGAAGCAACTGATGGCTACGGAAACAATAAAGTGGGGCTGGAAGTAACTGCAAAGATAAACCGTAAAGACTATGGTCTTAACTGGAATGCAGTTATAGAAGGTGGTGGTCTTACAGTGAGTGAAGAAGTCAAACTTATAGCAAATTTACAGTTTATACAACAGTAATTATGGGGGTATTAAGCACATCATACAGCACAAAGATTTATGATATTGTTTTGTTGCTTTTACGCATTACAGTAGGTTGTTTTATGATGTCACACGGACTGGCTAAATTAACTAAAGTTATGGCAGCTGGTCCTGTTGAATTTGCCGATCCTATAGGTATTGGTCCCGGGGCAACAATTTCACTGGCAATTTTTGCTGAGGTAATATGCTCGTTCCTCATTATTTTAGGTCTTGCCACAAGAATGGCTGTCGTTCCGCTTATCATCACTATGCTGGTAATTATATTTATAGTGCACGCTGGTGATGGTTTTGAAGGACAGGAACTACCTGGGCTGTATTTGGCTATATATATACTACTTTTAGTTACAGGAGGTGGTAAATATTCTATAGACCAACTTATTGAAGGTCGAAAACGAAAAATAAATTATTAGCATAATACGCTATGAAAATTAGTATTTTTGATTTTTGCAGTAGTCCTCTGCAATTACTATGAAATACTGATTATGAAAAATATACTTTTAAATACAGAAATGACTGATCGGCTTGTAAATATAGTCGGTCAGTCATTTCTTTTTTTAGATGAAGCTACCCGAATTCATTATGGGCATGATGAAACAGAAGACTACAGTTTTCCGCCGTTGGCAGTTGTAAAGCCTGGAAGTGTGCAGGAAATTTCTGAAATTATGAAACTGGCTAATGAATATAAACTACCTGTAGTTCCTATTGGCGGGCGTACCGGGTTAAGCGGAGGGGCTTTAAGTATTCATGGCGGTATAGGTTTATCCTTAGAGCGTTTTACTGGAATAGAGATAGATGAAAAGAATCTGCAGGCAATTGTTGGTCCTGCTGTTGTAACACATGTGCTGCGTGAAACAGCCTCAGAAAAAGGGCTTTTTTATCCACCCGATCCAAGTAGTCAGGGTAGCTGTACCATTGGTGGTAACGTAGCTGAAAATGCAGGCGGGGCAAGGGCGGTAAAATATGGTGTTACCAAAGATTATGTACTAAACCTCGAAGTAGTTTTGCCTAACGGTGAAATTATATGGACAGGAGCAAACACGCTTAAAAACTCCACTGGCTATAACCTGACCCAGCTTATGGTGGGGAGTGAGGGTACACTGGGAGTTGTCACTAAAATAGTTCTGAAACTATTGCCTAAGCCAACACATAATATATTAATGCTTGTGCCTTTCTTTCAGGCGGAAGAGGCGTGTGAAGCAGTAGCCGAAATTTTCAGGGCAGGGGTAGTACCCAGTGCGCTTGAGTTTATGGAACGCGATGCGATAGACTGGACATTGCAGTATGTAGATAACGTAAGCCTTGAAATTAAAGATGAGGTTAAGGCGCATTTGCTTATAGAGGTTGACGGTAATTACCCGGATATGCTTTTTGCAGAAGCAGAAAAAATAATGAGTGTTTTAGAACAGTTCGCCATTGACGAAATTTTATTTGCCGACACAGAAGAGCAAAAAAATGCATTATGGAAACTGCGCAGGGCAGTGGGGGAGGCCGTAAAATCAAACTCTGTATATAAGGAAGAAGACACTGTAGTGCCACGTTATGAACTGCCTAAATTACTTGAAGGAATAAAAACTATCGGCAATAAATACGGCTTTAAATCAGTATGCTATGGGCACGCGGGAGACGGTAACCTTCATGTAAATATTATAAAAGGAGATATGACTGATGATAACTGGAAAACCGAAGTGCCAAAGGGCATCAGGGAAATTTTTGAACTTACAGTATCTTTAAAAGGAACATTATCCGGTGAGCATGGCATTGGCTATGTACAGAAAAACTATATGGATATTGCTTTCAGCCAAAGCTATTTACAGTTAATGAGAGGCGTTAAAAAACTGTTTGACCCTAATAACATCATGAATCCGGGTAAAATACTGCCGGATGAAGCATAATCTTATTTTTCTTCAAGCAGTGCTTTATTTGCAACCCTGCCAATAGTTAATCCCTGTATTATTATTGAAAATACTACCACAAAATAAGTTATGGCTATTATAGCACTTTTATAAGGGCCTTCGTCTATAGATAAGGCAAGCGCGATAGATACACCACCCCGCAGTCCTCCCCAAACCAGTATTTTAATAGTACCCTTGGTAAATTTTTGTTTAAAGCGAATAAATAGAGTAGGCGCCCATATAGATATAAACCTGGAAAATAATACTATTGCCACACAGGCAAGCCCCGGTATCCAGTAATTATCAAAATCTTTAATTATTAAAAGCTCAAAACCAATATACAGAAATAAAATTGCATTCAGTATCTCATCGTTTAGTTCCCAAAATTTATCAAGATAATCTTTAGTTACAGGAGACATTGCCGACCTCTTTTTAAAATTGCCTATAATAAGCCCTGCAAATACCATTGTTAAAGGCCCTGAAAAATGAAGCGTATTAGCAATGAGGGCACCACCCATTACTACAGATAGTGTTATTAACACAGAAACTTTATAATCATCTATTTTGCTCATAGCGCGTGAGGCAAATATACCAAGAGCTACACCAAGCAAAAACCCTCCTCCGGCTTCTTTTATTAATAGCCAGGCAACGTTTCCTATGCTTGGGTCATAACCGTTATCTTGTGCTAACTGTAGTAATACAGCAAAAACCACTACTGCAACACCGTCATTAAAAAGTGATTCTCCGGCTATTTTGGTTTCAAGCGATTTACTGACTTTTGCTCCTTTTAGTATGCTTAGTACCGCAATGGGATCGGTAGGTGATATTAATGCGCCAAACAATAAACAGTAGATGTAAGGGATTTCTAATCCTTCTATCGGTATAAAATATACAAATGTCCCTACAGCAAAGGTTGAGATTATTACACTGACAGTTGAAAACACCATTATTGGGGCTCGCTGTTCTCTTAAATCTTTCAAGTTAACGTGTATGGCACCCGCAAACAGTAAAAAGTTAAGCATTGCACCCATAAGTATATCCTTAAAGTCAAACCCTGCTATCAGGGCAGATACTCTGTTTTCCAGGCTTGGCACTTTGTTTCCAAACACAACCAGTAGTATAGATACTGCCATTGCAATAACCATTACACCTATAGTAGAAGGTAATTTAAGAAAGCGCACATTAAAATAAGCGAAAAAAGATGCGATAACGATTAATACTGAAAGCGAGTAGTATAGTTCCATATTCAGAAAAAGATATTATAAAAAAAGAAGATTATTAAAAAACCCCATATTTTGGATATGGGGCTTTGGAATATTGTAGTTAAATATATTTAGTCATTAGAAATAATCCATTCACCCGTAGCAATAAGGTTTTCTGCCTTTTTATACTTCATGGTTTCCGTTTTACCACTCATAACATGTTTTATAGTTACATTGTCATTACGGTTTATTTTTGGTGCATCCCTAATAATAGTTTCGGTTACAGGCGGGCGCTGTTGCGATTGTGCACCAACCTGGCGTGCTTTGGCAGCCATTTCATCCGTATTCAAAACTTCGTCTTTACTCTCAGTATATTCTTCCTGTTTTGCAGGCTGTTTGGCTTCCTGTATGTTATTAGGATTATGCGTTGGCAAATCTCCTTTAAACAGGAATGAAATTACCTCTTTATTGATGTTATCAAGCGTTTTCTTGAATAGGTTAAAGGCTTCAAACTTATAAATAAGTAAAGGGTCTTTTTGCTCATGTACTGCAAGCTGAACAGACTGCTTAAGCTCATCCATTTTACGGAGGTGCTTTTTCCATGCCTCATCTACAATAGCAAGGGTAATGTTCTTTTCAAAGTCATTAACTAATGAATGCCCTTCTGTTTCATAAGCCTTATCTAAGTTGGTAACTACATTAAGAGTTTTAATACCATCTGTAAAAGGTACTACTATACGCTCGTACTGCCCGTTATTGTTTTCATATACATTTTTAATAACAGGGAATGCTTCGTTAGCGTCACGCTTGTTCTTTTCTTCATAAGCCTTGCGTACCGCTTTATATAATTTACCGGCAATTTCCCTTTCTGAAAGTTTATTAAAATCACTTTCGCTTACCGGAGAACTTATAGAAAAGTAACGTATAATTTCGAACTCAAAGTTTTTGTAGTCATTAGCAACCTTATTACTTTCTGCAATAAGCTCCGCAAGGTCATACATCATGTTGGCAATATCTACCTTTAAGCGCTCACCGTGCAGTGCATGCCTTCTGCGTTTGTAAACTACTTCACGCTGTGCATTCATAACATCATCATATTCTAAAAGACGCTTACGAACACCAAAGTTGTTTTCTTCCACTTTTTTCTGTGCACGCTCTATAGATTTTGTCATCATAGAGTGCTGTATCACTTCACCCTCCTTAAGTCCCATGCGGTCCATAATTTTAGCTACCCTGTCAGAACCGAATAAACGCATCAGGTTATCTTCCAGCGATACATAAAACTGTGAACTTCCCGGGTCTCCCTGACGTCCTGCACGACCACGAAGCTGCCTGTCCACACGACGAGACTCGTGGCGCTCTGTACCAATAATGGCCAAACCACCTGCTTCTTTCACACCCGGGCCTAACTTAATATCGGTACCACGACCGGCCA
>JBQGDD010000167.1:0-3392 GCA_052038845.1 Dyadobacter sp.
GCCAAGCCTGTAAGCTATTGTTTGAATTTATCCATTAAACTATCTGGTTTTAACCAATTTCTCTTTTTTTAGGTTTACTGCACTTTTACCTGAAGACTTTGTCTGCATATCACTCAGCACATTAAGCGCCTCTTCTACATATACATCTTTAGACAGGCTTTCATACCAGCGTTGTTTCTTTTCTGCTAAGGATGCATCTTTCTTAAATGTTTCCTCTTCATAAGGCAGACCTCTAAACACAAGCTCATTTTTATACTCATTAAGCGCTTTAAACTTCTTGGTTATAGCTTCATTTTTTGAAAGTTCTGCCTTAAATTTCTCTATATTAAGATTGTATGTACTTTCATCTTTCTTCTCGCTTATCCATTTAGCATTTTCATCTATAAGCTGAAACTGAGTGTTTGCTGCCATCCTTTGCTTACTCTGCGCTATGATGTTATCAAAGTTATTTTTCATAGGCTTATAATTTGCCTGGTCTATCTTATCCCACGGCATAGCATTGTCAATATCACGCTCGCCCATATCAAGGTAAGCATACCTGTCCGGCATTACAATGTCGCTGTATACACCCTCTTTTTGGGTAGAACCACCGTTTATCCTGTAAAACTTTTGAGTAGTAATTTTTAACGCACCTAAATCTCCAAAAGAATTGTTCCTTACAAACTGGTTAAGGTCTATAACATTCTGTACAGTTCCTTTACCATAAGTATG
This sequence comes from Dyadobacter sp., assembly GCA_052038845.1. GTDB lineage: Bacteria > Bacteroidota > Bacteroidia > Flavobacteriales > Flavobacteriaceae > Flavobacterium. The sequence continues at coordinate 712 of JBQGDD010000167.1, forward strand.
CTTACTGCCCAATATTATACCTCTTTTATAATCCTGTATTGCTGCTGCAAAAATTTCTGATGCCGAAGCTGAGAAATTATTTACCATAACAACCAGCGGGCCATCCCATTGTACTTTAGGGTCGATATCCGATAGGACTTCTTTTTTTCTGCCTGTAGATTTAACCTGTACTACAGGTCCTTCAGGTATAAACAGCCCTGTAATATCTACTACTGTTTTTAAAGATCCTCCTCCGTTATTTCGCAAGTCCATAATTATACCCTCAACACCTTCTGCTTTTAGTCGCTCCACTTCAAGAGCTATATCTTTAGCAGCGTCCCGGTTATCCTGGTTTTCAAAGTCAATATAGAATTTTGGCAGGTTTATAACACCATAAAGTTTACCATCTTTTTTAACTATACTGGATTTAGCATAGGTTTCCTCTATCTCTACAACTTCCCTGATTATGGAAATCACCTCAATAGTACCGTCAACTTTTTTTACAGTTAGCCTTACCTCAGTTCCTTTAAGCCCTTTTATCTTCTTTACAACATCTTCCATGCGCATACCGGCAATGTTTATAGGGTCTTCACTGCCCTGTGCAACCTTCATTATCAGGTCGCCCTGCTCCAATTCCTTGCTTCTCCATGCCGGGCCACCGGGTATCAGTTCAGATATTTCGATATAATCTGATTTTTTTTGCAGTTTAGCCCCAATACCTTCAAGGGAGCCCCTCATACTGGTATCAAACTTTTCCTTATCATCGGCTGCAAAGTAAAATGTATGCGGGTCAAAACGCTCTGCTATGGCATTAAGATAAATAGTAAACCATTCATCACGCCTTAATTCTTTTATAAACTCAAAATACTGGTCAAGTGAACTAAGTGTATTTTCCCTGGCTTCTTTTTCAAGCTGTTCAAAAGACTTTATCTCAACTTTCTTATCACCTTTTTCGGCTGTCTTTTTAGCAGTTTCGTCCTGTAATTTTTGCTTATCGGTTATAGAAGAAAGCACAGACAGTTTAAGCTGTTTTTCCCACCTTGTTTTAAGTGCCGCATCAGATGCAGGATAAGGCTGCTTATCATAATCTACATCAAAATTTTCATCTATGGAAAAGTCAAATGGCTTAGAAAGTATTTCTTTGTAAAAACCCTCTGCCTCATTTATCCTCTTTATGAGCCTGCTGTTAGTTATGTCAAAAAAGGTTAAATCCCTCGTATTGATCATATCATCAATCTGGTTTTCATATTTAGAAAACTCATCAATATCTGCCTGGATAAAAAACCGTTTAGATGGGTCTATGCTCTCAAGGTAGCTTTTATATACACCTTTAGAAAACTCATCGTTTATCTCTGCGGGTTCAAAATGCCCTTTTTCTACAACAAAGGTAAGCAGCTCAATAAGCAGTTTATCCTTTTCAGGGTCAGATACTGTTTCTTTTTGTCTGGGTATAAAGCTCCATAATGCCACTGCAAGTACAGCGACTATAGCTAATATTTTATAATTTCTTTTCATATATCTTAAAATAGCATTCATTAGTAACTTAGAGTATAAAAAATTGTGCCAAAGAGCCAATCTGCATATATTATTATTCAAACTTACAGTCTAACTGGCATAATTGCTTATTTTAGCTAACGTAAATGTACAACACTTATTTTGAATTTCCACAGAATGAAGAAAAAACCCCTGATACTTGTTACTAATGACGACGGTATTTCGGCTCCCGGAATACGGGCGCTTATAGAAGTAATGAAACAGATTGGCGACGTTGTTGTGGTAGCGCCAGATAGCCCCCAGTCTGCAACAGGGCATGCCATTACCATTAACAATACATTGTTTATAAACAAAGTAGATATTGACCCTGACGTAGAGCAGGAGTACAGTTGCTCCGGTACCCCGGTTGACAGTGTAAAATTTGCAGTGCACCAAATACTTAAACGAAAGCCTGATTTATGCGTTTCTGGTATTAATCATGGGTCTAACTCATCTATAAACGTTATTTATTCAGGCACTATGAGTGCCGCTGTAGAGGCCGGCATTGAGGGCATACCCGCTATAGGTTTCTCTCTGCTGGACTTTGATTGGAATGCCGATTTTGAATCTGCAAAACCATTTATAAAAAAAATTGCTCTTGAGGCACTTAAAAACGGGCTGCCCGAAGGTGTGGTTTTAAATGTAAACATCCCTAAACTAAAAGAAAAAGATATAAAAGGCATTAAAGTGTGCAGGCAGGCAAAAGCAATATGGGATGAACGCTTTGATAAACGTAAAAATCCGCAGGGAAGAGAATACTACTGGCTTACAGGAGAGTTTGTTAATCTTGACAAAGGTGAAGATACAGATGAATGGGCACTGAATAAAGGCTACATATCTATTGTGCCTGTACAATTTGACCTTACTGCACACCATGCTATGCAAATACTTAACAACTGGAAATTAAATGAAAAAAACTGATTTAATAATAGGTCTTATTATAGGTATTGCTGCAGCCCTTTTGGGTACGGCAATATTTTTAGCACTTTTTACCAACTATGGCTTTACCGAAGGAATAACCCTCTTAAAACAGGAAGGCCAGCTTGGTAAAGTAATTACACTGGGCACAGTGCTAAACCTTATACTATTTTTTGTATTGCTTAAATTTAAAAAGGAAATGATGGCAAGGGGTGTTGTACTGGCAACTATTATACTGGCAATAGTGACAT
>JBQGDD010000168.1:0-13270 GCA_052038845.1 Dyadobacter sp.
ATTATTTTGGCTTGTAACTAATTCTAATTTTTTTTCAGCTACTTTTTTCCCTGCTGCTTCTTGCTCTGCTCTCTCAGTAGCTTTCTTTTCATCAGCCCTTGATTTTTTGATAGCAGTTTCTATTTTTTTTGCTTCGTTAACTAAGTCCGGATTACCTGATTTTTCAGCAACATTATGTATATTTTTAATTATTTTGTCGACACTTTTATCTTGCTTTTCAGAAATAACTTTTAAAAAGTCTTTATTATATTGTATATCAATTACATCCTTAGAATTAATAAACCCGGTTATCAATTCTAGAATTTTCATCTTAACATCCTTTGCCCAAAGTTCGGGTTCAATTTCACCAGTTTCTTTATTTATCTTTTCATCACCCCATTTTATAATATTAACTACATAGTTTTCTAATCTTTTTAATACATAGTCATAAAAAAATTCTAGTAAATTAAAATATGTTTCTGTTTTTACTAGTCCACCATCTCTACTCGTAATTTCTCTTAACTGAGGTTGCTCGCCATTTATTTCAATCCTCCCTATTATATCTCTATTACCTAAAAACCTATTATATCCTTGCGCTTTTCGTCTATTTATTTGCAATAAATCTTCACCCTCTTCTCCATAGGGATAAACTCTAAATCCATTTTTATACATAAATACAGAGCCGTACTTTACCGGCTCCATTCCCATCATTTTAGTGAAATTAATCTTTGCTGACCTATTTAGTTGAAAAAGATATACTGATATATCTCTTAAATCATTATATGGATTCTTCTCTTTTAGATAATAAATTAAATCTCCTCTATCTTGTAATGTGGTTTCAATATAATTCCCATCTTTACTAACTTCCACCAATAAATTTGATGTTTTGATTTCAAGTGTTTCAAAAATTCTATTTTGAATTTTACCGTTAACTATCTCTAAATCTTTCCGTAATTCCCCTTTTTTATTTTTTTCCTTATCGAGATTAATCTCATCTTTAGCAACAATTACAATCTCAAAATTATTGCTGTCATTACCTTGATTAGGGTTGATTAATTTAGCTAAAGATTTTTTTAAATCAAGGATTCTGGGTCTATCCCAATTATCTCTTAATCCAGTTATTTCTAATACAGTGCCTTTTGTTAAGCTATAAAGATTTTCTTCAATAACCTTATGAGTAACTTTAATATTTACAAATTCTTCATCGTCTACATTTTCAAAATCTTCCCAATTAACTATAAGGTTTTCAATTTTTGAATCCGGTTCATCTTTAACTGTTATGAGATTTAAGTATCGACCTAACCTATCACAGGAAAAACGCCCTACACCTTTAGCCCCTGCAAATATTCGTTTGGATTTTATTTTATCTCTATAATCTTCATTCTCTTTACCTAAACGTTTAGCAGAATAAGCTACAAATAACCATTTATTTTTAAGGTCTTGGTAGTTCATTCCTTTACCATTATCCTTAATAATTATTTTGGCCTTACTTGGTTCGTAATTATTTTCGAAAATTACTTCAACTTTTTTCGCATCAGCATCAAATGAGTTTTTCACTAATTCGAAAACTGCTACAAATTCATCAGTAATAAGTTCTTTCCCAATAATGTCTTTAAGGGCTGCGCTTATTTTAAAATTTTCTGAGTTAGCCATTTAAAATTTTTTTTAAAATACAACCTGCCTGTTCACCAAATAATGGAGGAATAGCATTTCCAACCTGAGTATATCTAGGCACTTCAACTTTTCTAAGTTTGCCTCCTGTGGTATATTTTTCCTTGAATTCGAACCAATCCGGAAATGCTTGAATTCGGGCATATTCTCTAACGGTCATAATGCGAGGCTCACAGTAGTGTACATAATCGTCTGGATGAGATGTTAGTGTTGGGGCTGGTTTGGTTGAGTCTAAAACTACTAAGCCACGTTTTTTTATACTAAATTCTTTTCTTTTATCACCTTCTATTTTCTTCCCTTTCGGAGCGTTATTTAAAACATTTTTGAATAACTGTATGGTGTTTTTACCATGCTTTGCGAACCTATGACTGTCTGGAATATCATTTTCCGAATTATTCCGCATCAATTTTTGATATGGTGAGTTTTCTTTGCCATAGTTCGCTGAAAAAAAGTTTTTAGAATCAGGGCAATTAACTAGACCATTCTTTTCCAGAAGGTCAGAAATAGCATCTTGTAAATTTTGAGTTATCCCTAATCCCTTGCTAATCAAAAATTCTTTTCGATTTGCTTTTATTAATTCAAAAAACTCTTTTGGAGAATAACATAGTGTATCAGATATATCTTTTCTAATACCTACTAATATAAAACGAGTCCTTTTTTGAGGTATTCCAAAACTTGAAAAATCAACTAACTCACCAAATACATCATATCCGTTAAAATTCTTTGTTGAATGCCTTAATCTCTTTTGAACATATTCAGAATATTTGATCCCTGCACTTTTATTCTTCTCAAATCGTTGTGTAAACCCCTTAACATTTTCAAAAAAAATCATTTTAGGCTGCACTATTCTTATAAATTTGATATAAGAATTTATTAATCCGTTTCTGTGGTCGTTTTCTTCTCTTCTGCCAGCTGTTGAAAAACCTTGACAAGGAGGACCACCAGCTACCAAATCTACATTGCCCCTCAAATCATTTAATTGTTTTGTGTTTTTTTTTAATAATTCATTTATATCATGGTTCTTTTGTTCAAGCCAATTCGGCCATTCAAAATGATTAAGATTATCTATAAGATTATGCTTCAAAGTGGAAAATGCATATGGGCTTTTTTCAACTGCAAATAGACCTTTCCAACCGGATTGATTCAATCCCAAAGATAGGCCACCGCAACCCGCAAATAAGTCAATGTAAGAGTATTTTACTTCCATCGAATAAGGTGTAGCTTAATTGGTTAACAATTTAAAAGATCGATTAAACTCAAAACCCTGTTAGCCAGTGTTTTAAATTAAAATTTTTTATTTTAATTCAAATATATTAACTTTTATTCTAAATTTTATACATTTTTTTGATTACTATAAAACTTTTTTTGATAAATTAAAATATAAATGCTAAAGCATAAAGTTTTAAATCTTATGACAGACAAAGAGAATTCCATCAGTAAAAACGTAAACTCAAAATATATTTTCGATACAACACCGGAGCGTTCAAAACTTATGGGGAAAATACGCAACAAAAATACAAAACCGGAAATAACATTAAGAAAAGCAATGTGGCATAAAGGTATTAGATATAGGCTTAATGTAAAAGCACTTCCCGGAAAACCTGATATTGTTATAAGCAGTAAAAAAATTGCAATTTTTGTTGATGGAGAATTTTGGCATGGATATGATTGGTTAAACAAAAGGGATAAAATAAAAGCTAATAGAGATTATTGGATTCCTAAGATAGAACGAAATATTCAACGTGATAAAAAAAACAATATTGATTTACAAAATTTGGGATATACAGTTATGCGATTTTGGGAGCAGGAAATAAAGAATGGTTTAGAAGCTTGTATATTAAAGATTAGTTCCGTAATTCTGCTGAGGTCTTAAAACTAAAAAAAAATAAAAAAATCTACAGCCGTACAAAAACCGTACAATTGCTATAAATAAAAAACCTCAACTAACTGATAATCAATTTTGTTGAGGTTATATTTGTGGTCCCACCTGGGCTCGAACCAGGGACCACCTGATTATGAGTCAGGTGCTCTAACCAACTGAGCTATAGGACCGCTTTTGAGGTTGCAATATTAGGGCTTTTTTTAATTCAGTGCAAATAAAAACAGAGGTTTGTTTTAATTTTTTAAGTTAATTTTTACACCCATTTTGTAGTGCTTTGTTATTCAGGTTATTTGTGTTCTTTTTATACTGTTTACTTATACTGGGAAATATAATGTAAATAAGGCTCCTTTACCGGGTTTTGAGGAAGCTGTTATGATTGCCTGGTGTATTTCGGCAATTTTTGTACATATCGCAAGCCCAATGCCTGTGCCTTCATATTCATTTTTTGGATGAAGACGCTGAAAAACTTCAAATATCTTACCGGCATACTCCTGGCTGAAGCCTATACCGTTATCCTGAAACTGAATTTTAAGGTATTCCTGATCGGTATAAGCCTGCGAACTATCAATTTCACTGCCCAATATTTTCTCGGCGTTTATTTTTATTAACAGGGGCAAGTCCTGCCTTTTAAACTTTACAGAGTTAGATAACAAATTAGTGAAAAGCTGTTTTAACTGAAAAGGTATCCCTTTAATAACGGGAACATTATCTATTTCAAATTTGCCTTTACCATCCTGGAAATGCTCGTTAAACTCGTCTGCAATTTCATTTAGCAGCAGGTGTAAGTCAACATCTTCAAAAACTTTTTCATCCGCATTGGTGCGCGAGTACGTCAGCAGGTCTTTTATAAGTTTCGTCATTTGTGCGGCAGCAACCTGCATCCTTGTAAAATTACGCTTGCCTGCATCAGATAGGTTTTCGTTCTCATTATTAAGTATAATACTGGCAAATGTCTGTATTTTTCTTAATGGCTCCTGTAGGTCGTGGCTGGAAATATAAGCAAATGAGGATAACTCTTTGTTTATACTTTCCAATTCCATATTGGCTTTTTTCAGTTCAAGTGTTCGCTCCTCTACAATGGTCTCAAGCCTGTGCTGAAACGTTTTGCTGTCATGTATATCAATGCTGGTTCCAATCCACTGTATTACATTGCCCTGTTCATCTTTCTGGGCAATAGCCCTGCACTGAAACCACCTGTACACTCCGTCAAAACGTCTTAAACGCTGCTCGCAGTAATACTCATTACCTGTGCCAAAGGAATGTTGCCAGGCAGCACGGTTTTTTTCTTTTTCCTCCGGATGCACTATGTCTTCAAAAGCACCGTAAACTATATCCTGCCTGCTTAAGCCTGAATAACTTAAAAGTGCATTGTTACAATAGTCAGGATTTTTCTCGCTGTCTATTGTCCAGATGAAATAGGGTATGGCAGCTGATAACAGCCTGAATTTTTCTTCGCTTTTGCTTAATTTTTTTGCCGCTTCAATAGTATCTGTAATATCTATTAACACATTACTTGCACCAACCACTTTTCCGTTTTCATCATGCAAAGGTTGTGGATGTGCTATAACATGCCTTTTATCGCCATTTGGGCGGTATATATATGCTTCGGTTTTTATTGTTTTATTTTCCCGCAGTGCTTTTACTATGGGGTACTGTTCTACAGGCATATCAAGATTGTTAACTGATGTAGCTTTATAAGAGCCACACCACCTGTCTTTACCTATTTGCGGCGTCCTTCCCCATAATGTTACGGCTGCACTGTTAAAGAGCTGCATATAACCATTCTCATCCAGCGTGTACATAGCTACAGGCAATGTTTCTACAAGCTGGGTAAGCCTTGCCTGCGCCACCTCTTTCTGCTTTCTGTTTTCAACACTTGCGGTAACATCATTAACGGTACACATTACGCCGCATATTTTTCCTTCGCTGTAAAAAGGAGAGTACTCATAGTTTAAATAAAACGTCTTTCTGCCATCATGGGAGTCAACATAAGCCATTGATTCTTCTTCCCTGTGAGGTTTTCCTGAAGTCATTACATTGCGCAACAGTTCGGGGTATTTTTGCTCTATAAGTTCGGGAAAAACAGTTGTTATAGGTTTCCCTTTTACTTCGTTAAACTCTTTGCGCCATATAGACAGCATTGACTTATTGGCAATGTCAATGCAAAAGTTTTCCCCTTTTAATATAGCCATAGCGGTGGCTGACTCCATTACCATGCTTTTAAACACAGAGTCGTTTTTGCTCAGCCCGCTGTTTGTATTAAGGTCAGCTTCATTATATAAATGGTTAAGCGTCCTTACTGATTTCTCTAAGTCTGCATATCCAGATGAGGTGTGTGTTTTAGTAACCGCCTTTTCGAGTTGGCTCAATTCATTCTTCAGTAAAAAATTGTCTGCTTTTAAATCAAAAATAGCAAGGCAGCTTTCAGGGTTTGTATTTTTTTTTGCCCTGTGTTCAGATAAAAGCGTTTTATAAAAAGCATAAAGTTCTTTAAACTGGGCTGAATGTTCATCAGTCAGGTTAAAGGGGATAATAATTTCTGTTGCAGGAAGCACTGTACTATCATCTGTGGTTGAAGTCAGGCTGCTGCGCAAAGACTCTTTTAAAAGCTGAATAGTTTTTAAAAGAGTTTCTGAACCTTTATTTGATTTCTTTGTATCCACAAAAAGAAGCAGTTAGTAAAGTGATGATATTGTAAAGTTTACCAAAAATAACCATTAAATATTTTTAAAGCTGTTAAGTTTGGTTAAATAAGTTATACATGCATCAGATTATAAGACATATCGTAACAGAGTATAAATATCCCTCTTTTTTAAATCTATTTAGGCTTATTTTAATAAAAATATGGGAAACTATAGTAGCAATGTGCTGTATATTTGAATGATAACCAATTTATAGTAATTATGAAAAAGATATTTTGTATGCTTTTTATCGCATTGTTAGGCTTCTCTTCCTGTAAAGAAAACCACAGTGTAGATGTAGCGGCACCGGAAAAGGATATAATGGAGAATGATACAACCATTATTGTAAGGGAAACCCCGCCGGGTAACGCTACAGATGTTGATGCCGGCCCGGCTACAGACAGTATTACGGGTACAGGTAAGCCTGTTGAATAAAATAATAACTTAAAAATAATAAGATTATGAAAATGACATCCTTAAAAAACATAATGCTGGCAGTATGCTGTGCTTTTGGTGTTACAATGACTTCCTGTAAAGACAATAAAGCTGAAGAGAATGAAGTAATGCCTGAAACTGAGTTTATGGAGCCTGAATCTGTACAGGATTATGATGAATATGATGAGTCTGAAAATTTAGAGCGTAATGTTGATACTGTTACTAAAGTTAACCGTGAAAACAAAAGCTTTGAGGTAAAAGACCAGGTGCCGTAAATTATCCTGAAGGTAGAACCAGTCCAACCAATCTATAAACTAAGTTGTAACATTATGAAAAAATTAATCAATATAGTTTTATATACTGTGCCTATAGCAGCTTTTTTAACCTTTGTATCCTGTAAGGACAATGCAGATACTGAAAACCTCGATGCCAATGAGCCTATTACAGTTAAAGTAGATACACTAAACCCAGTGGGAAGTGATGGTATGGGCAGGGAGGTTGATACAATGAACAGTATTACAAGAGATGCAAATAACCCGGTTAACGACTATGAAGTAAGGCCATAAACCGTAATCAATTTTATTTAAAGAGCTTGTTTATTTGAGTTAGCTATTAACCAAATCTGCAAGCTCTTTGCCTATAAGGCTGCCTATGGCTATACCCATGCCGCCAAGCCTTACGCCGCAGTATGTGTGGTTGCTAAGTTGCTCTACAATAGGTTTTTTATGATTGCCCATGCCCATAATACCGCTCCATCTGTGGGCTATAGTAAATGGGGTGTTTGGCAGTATAACTTCATGCAAAAGCTGCTCCAGGCGTTTTTGTATTATTTCGGTTTCTCCAAGTTGGGTAGTAGTTTCAGCCTCAAAATCAAGGTTTCTTCCGCCGCCTAACAATATCCTGTCGCCATAATTCCTAAAGTAGTAATAGCCCCTGTCTATGTGAAATGTACCTTTAATATCAAGCCCCGGTATAGGTTGGGTAATAAGTACCTGTGCCCTGGCAGGTTTTACTGCCCCATTGGTTATTGACGATGCAAACCCGTTTGAGGCAAAAAGCAATTTTCCGGTTGTAAAACTATATCCTTCAATAGAAACTTCTACACCCTCTGCCTTTTCATGGTATCCGGTTACCGTTTGCCCGTTAATTATATGTATATCATTTTTAGCAGCCTCTTTAAGTAAAGCCTGCATCATGTTCCCGGTATCAATCTGCCCTTCGTAGGGGTTAAATATTAAATATTCGTGTATGCCCTTAAAATCGAAACGGTCGGTTTCTTTGGCAAATACATCATTCTTAAAAAGAGGCCTCAATACTTCGTTTACAAAAGGCAGCCTGCGTAGGCACTCTTCATATCCTGATGTGTCATCATTTAAAAAAAGCTCATATCCGCCATGTGGCTTAAAGTCTATAACAGCATCACCCAAGCGTTTTCGCAAAAGCTGTAGCCCTTCCCATCTTTTTTTAATGAGGTTTATAACCTCTTCTTCAGTATGGGTTTTAAGGTCGTCTATAATTTCAGAAATACTGCCAAAGCAGGCAAAGCCTGCATTTTTTGTGCTTGCACCCTGTGGTAAAGGTCCTTTTTCGAGTATTAAAATTTTACTTTCAGGAAATTTTTCACGCAGCCTTAGTGCGGCATGAAGTCCTACAATACCACTGCCAACAATAGTATAGTCAACATTGGTAAACCAGTTTTTTATTTCCCAAAAGCTCAGTTTCATCTTGGAAAAGCATCAGAGTCATTATCATCGCTGTCCATTGCCTCTTCTACAGCTTCCTGTTCGGTAACTTTTTTACCTTTAATAGCATTAAGCACTAAAGGAACAGTAGTAATGGCTACAATACCCAATATAATGATTTCTATGTGCGACTTAAGGTCTATGTCCAGCTTGGCAAGGAAAAGCTCATACAGGTAATGCCCTGCAAATATTAATGTAAATGCCCATAGTATAGAGCTTAATATATTAAAAAACATGAACTTTTTTTTGTCCATTTTTACAACTCCTGCAATGATAGGCGCAAAAGTCCTGATGATGGGTAAAAAACGTGCAAATATTATAGCCCTGCCACCATGTTTTTCAAAAAACTCGTGCGACTGGATAAGGTACTTTTTCTTGAACCAGAAAGTGTCTTCTTTTTTATACAGGTAACTGCCGCTTTTTGCGCCAAACCAATAGCCAAAGGTGTTGCCTATAATACCCGATGCCGCTACAAGCAAAGATAAAACAAGTACATTAAGAAAATCTCCATCCATAGGCATTATGGTAGCCATAAGCTCTGTACTGTATATTCCTGCAAGGAACAAAAGGCTGTCACCCGGAAGAAAGAAACCGGCAAAAAGCCCGGTTTCGGCAAAAACTATAAATAATACTACGTAGATGCCAATAGGCACACCACCCATTTCAAGATTGATATAAAACTCAGGGTTTAATAGGTTAGTCCATTCAAAATTATCCATATATCGAATTTATATGCAAATAAAGTATCAAATTAAGTCCGTGAAATTAGTTATAATTTTTCAATCTAATATTACGATACGTTTTTATAAATTCCTTTTAGAATATTTTCATCTTTTTAACTCAAAATCATTTAATAGTGATGCTGTTTGTAATAATGTTGTCAATAAAAGGGAAATTTAATGAATAAAAGAAAATGATTACTTTTAGCACAGCTTGAAAACAACAATAAAACAATGAAAAAAATTCTTTTTTTAACTTTAAGTATAATGGGATTATCTGCCTCTGCGCAACAGTACATGACTCCTGAAAAACTCTTATCACTTGGGCGTGTAAGCGCACTGGGAATAAGCAAAGACGGGAAAAATATTATTTACAGGGTTTCTGTTCCTAACATGCAGGATAATAAAAGTGATGCCAAATTTTACAGTATGCCTGTTAACGGGGGTACTGCCAAAGAAATTCAGGAATACAAAGCACTTCTTAAAGATGATTACCTGTCGCCTGATGGTAAATACATACTTACCCATAAAGAGATAAAGGTAAACAGTGTGCATGGTAAAGATTATTACCCGGAGCTGGATAAATCTACCGTGCAGATTTATAATGGACTTAACTACAGGCACTGGGATACCTGGAATGAGGGTATCCATAACCATGTGGGCTATGCACCGGTAAATGATAAAGATAATTTTACCGATATTATGGAGGGCGAGCCGTATGACTCCCCCCAGAGGCCATTTGGCGGAAGCGAAGATTATGCATGGACACCTGATGGCAAAAGCATAGTATATGTAAGTAAGAAAAAGGAAGGTACAGCATATGCCACAAGTACCAATACTGATATTTACCAGTATGATTTAGCTACTAAGCAAACTAAAAACCTTACTGAAAATAATCCCGGTTATGATACCCAGCCTGCTTTTTCACCTAATGGCGACCTTACATGGCTGCAAATGAAAAATGATGGCTATGAGGCAGATAAAAATGATATTATAGTGCGCCATAGAGACATAAATATTAATCTTACTGCCGCATGGGATGGTACAGTTGACAGCTTTACATGGAGTGAAGATGGTAAAAAAGTATATTTTCTTGCACCGATAGACGGAACTAAGCAGTTATTTGAAGTCAACTTTCCGGGGGTTACTAAAGTAGCTGTAAATGTAAGGCAGATTACAGATGGTTATTTTGATGTTAACAGCATAGTGGGCTTTAACAAAAATGCCGTAATTGTAGAGAGGGCTGATATGAACCATGCTACAGAAATTTACAGCTATGACTTTAAAAAGAAAGACTGGAAACAGCTGTCTCAGGTTAATGATGCTGCTTATAAAGGTATAAAGCTAACAAAAACAGAGAAAAGGTATGTGACTACTACCGATGGTAAAAAGATGCTGGTATGGGTTATACTTCCACCTGATTTTGATAAAAATAAAAAATACCCTACGCTTTTATACTGCCAGGGCGGGCCACAATCTGCGCTTACGCAATTTTACTCCTTCCGCTGGAATTTCCAGGTTATGGCATCCCAGGGGTATGTTGTAGTTGCACCCAACAGGCGCGGTATGCCGGGACATGGTGTAGAATGGAACGAGGCAATTAGTAAAGACTGGGGCGGTCAGGTAATGGATGATTACCTTTCTGCAATAGATGATGTTGCTAAAGAGCCTTATGTAGATAAATCAAGGCTTGGAGCCGTTGGTGCAAGCTATGGCGGGTATTCGGTTTTCTTCCTTGCAGGAAATCATAATAAAAGATTTAAATCGTTTATAGCCCATGATGGCGTGTTTAACCTGCAAAGTATGTATGGCACTACAGAAGAGGTTTTCTTTACCAACTGGGACAGTGGCGGTCCCTATTGGGAAAAAGACAATAAGGTGGCACAAAAAACATATACAAAATTCAACCCTATAAACTATGTTGATAAATGGGACACACCGATATTAATTATACAGGGCGATAAAGATTTCAGGGTGCCGATAGGGCAGGGGCAGGAGGCTTTTCAGGCAGCACAGTTAAGAGGTATAAATAGCCGTTTTTTAGTTTTTCCTGATGAGAACCATTGGGTTTTAAAACCACAAAATGCACTGGTATGGCAACGTGAATTTTTTAAGTGGCTAAACGAAACATTATAGAATTTTTAGATAATATTAACAGTTTGTAAATTTTCCGTAAATTAGCAGGCTATATAACAATTAAATATACCGAAATGTATAAGATTTCATACAAACCGTTTTTTGCGGCAACGCTTATGCTTGCTGGCGCCTATACAGGTTTTTCTCAGGACTACCTGGTAAATTCGCTTAAAAATAACCAGAGTGCTAACAGTAAAGATTCTTTTGTATTTACTGAAGTTATAAATTTAGAAAATACCCCTGTAAAAAATCAGGGTTCATCAGGTACTTGCTGGAGCTATGCGGCAAACTCATTTATTGAATCAGAAATGATACGTATGGGTAAAGAGCCTGTAGAGATTTCACAGATATATACCGCACGTAATGCTTATGTTGAAAAAGGTAAAAACTATGTGCGTATGCACGGTGCCATAACCTTGGGAGATGGTGGTGCACTGCATGATGTAATCAATATGTATAAAAAATATGGTGCACTGCCGCAAAATGTCTATACAGGGTTAAACTATGGTACTGCTAACAATAAGTTTGGCGAAATGGCAGCTATGGCACAAGGTGTGCTTGAAGCTGCGGTAAAAAACCCAAATGGCGAGCTTTCTCCAAATTGGCTGAAAGCATACACTGCCGTTCTTGATACATATTTGGGCGAAGTGCCGGAATCTTTTAATTATAAAGGTAAAAAATATACACCGCAAACTTTTGCCAAAGATGTGGTAGGTATTAATCCTGATGACTATGTAGAGATTTCATCTTTTATGGAGCATCCTTATTATTCTCAGTTTGTACTTATGGTTCCCGATAACTGGTCGCTTGATTTAGTACATAACGTAAAGATGAATGACCTGACTGATATTATTGATAATGCCCTTAAAAGCGGCTACACTGTAGGTTGGGCAGGCGATGTAAGCGAAAAAGGCTTTAGCTGGAAAAATGGTGTGGCTTATGTGCCTGCCAAAAACTTTAATGATATGACTGCCCAGGAAAGGGAGGATATTTTTAAAGGACCAAAAGATGAAATGAAAATAACCGAGGAAATGCGCCAGGCGGCCTTTGATAATTATACTACTACTGATGATCATGGTATGCACATAGTAGGGATTACTAAAGACCAGACCGGTAAGGAGTATTATATGATTAAAAACTCGTGGGGAGCAAGTAATGATTACAAAGGGTATATGTACATGAGCAAAAGCTTTGTAAAATATAAAACTACGGCTATACTGCTTCATAAGGGCGGGGTGCCAAAGGCGTTAGCCAAAAAAATGAATATTTAATACATAATATTTATCCTGCAACATTGTTGCAGGATTTTTTTTTAATCCAACTATAAATAATGAAATTACTCCAATCTACAATTATTACAGTTTTACTATTAGCTTCTTTCACCGGTAGTGCGCAGGCAGGTGATGTTGAAAAATCAATTTACAATGTACAGGCAGGTACTTTTGGCATTTGGGTAAATAACGAAACGCGATTAGCCAGCAGGCTTGCATTACGTACTGAGGTAGGTATGGATATGGCGGTTTTTAATTCCGCTGGAAACGGGAATGCTTTAGCCTTTACGCCCAGTATAGGCCTTGAGCCGAGATGGTATTATAATATATCAAAAAGAGAGAATAAGGGTAAACATACTGATGGTAACAGTGCCAACTTTATAACCGTTGCCATTAAGTATTATCCTGACCTTTTTGTTTTAGGAGATGTACCAGGCAATTATTATGTACCAGACCAGATTAGCTTTGTACCGAAATGGGGCATACGCCGCAGCATAGCGCAAAGCAAATTTAATTATGAGGCAGGATTGGGTATAGGCTATTTGCGGTATTTATCAGATAAAAGAAGTAGCTATCAAAAATCAGATGCTATTGTAGATATACATCTTAGGATAGGATATACTTTTTAGTGGTGACTAGTCCTAAAAAAACGATACAGGATTAATAATAGTAAAAATACATTTTTTAGGCAGAAGTAGCTTTCGGGTTACTTCTGTTTTTTGTTTTATAGGTTTTCATTTTGATAGTGCTCTGT
>JBQGDD010000169.1:0-2663 GCA_052038845.1 Dyadobacter sp.
AGAACTCAGTGAAGAGCACAAAGCTGAAGCTAATGAGCGTGAGAGTATGTACCTGGTTTCAGAATATGCCCAAAAGTATTTTCAAAACACTCTTTTAAATACTGATGAAGGTCAGGCTATAGGCTATTCTTACTTTAAAGAACGCGGCTTTAGTTCAGATACTATTAAAAAGTTTGGGTTGGGCTACTCTCCCGAAACTTGGGATGCTTTTACCAAAGAGGCGTTAGGCAAAGCCTATAAACTGGATTACCTCGATAAAACCGGGCTTACGATAACGCGCGAAGACGGCAGGCATATAGACCGTTTTAGGGGTAGGGTTATGTTCCCTATACAAAGTATGTCGGGGCGTGTACTGGGTTTTGGGGGCAGGATACTTACCAACGATAAAAAAGCGGCAAAATACCTCAATTCACCAGAGAGTGAAATATACCACAAAAGCAAAGTGCTGTATGGTATCTACTATGCAAAACAGGCTATCGCCAAGCAGGATAACTGCTATTTAGTAGAGGGTTATACTGATGTAATACAACTGCATCAGTCAGGTATAGAGAATGTAGTATCTTCTTCGGGAACCGCCTTAACACCCGACCAGATAAGGCTCATTAACAGGCTTACTAAAAATATAACGGTATTATTTGATGGTGATGCGGCAGGATTGCGGGCGTCTATAAGGGGTATCGACTTAATACTCGAAGAGGGTATGAATGTAAAGGTGTGTACTTTTCCTGATGGGGAAGACCCTGACAGCTTTGCAAAAAAAACACCGCATGATGAGCTTGTTGCCTATCTTGATAATAATGCAAAGGACTTTATACAATTTAAGGCTTCCCTGCTTATGGATGAAGCTAAAAACGACCCTGTAAAAAAGGCAGGGCTTATTCGGGACATGGTTACCAGTATAGCAAAAATACCCGACAGGATACAGCGTGAAGTTTACATTCAGGAGACTGCGCATATCATGGATATATCAGAGCAGGTACTGTCAAGTACATTGGCGCAACTGGTACAAAAGGATATTGCAGATGCCGGGAAAAAACACAAGGAAGAGCAAAAGGCAAACACGCTAAAGCCTGTGCATGATGCTGATCAGCCCCTGTCTAAAAAAGTTGACATACTGTATGAACTGGAGCGCAAAATTATAGAGATACTCCTGCTGTATGGTAATGCTGAAGATGAGTTTGAAGATGTTTTGCTAAAAGCAGATGAAGAGGGAGAGATGAAAGAAGTTTCTGAAATGAAGATGTATAAGGTATATGAGCGTATATACCTGAGCCTTCACGAAGATGAAACAGAACTTGCAAACCCACTTTTCCGCAGGATATATGAAGACCTTATTGCCTGGTACAGGGAGCATGAAAGCCTTGATACCGAACAGTACCTTATGCGGCTGGAGCCGGAACCTGCACGCGAGGTAACCAATATTTTAATGGATGAAGAGCGTGAAGCACTACACAATTGGGAAGCACAACAGATTATAGTAAAAGAAAAAAGCCAGACAATAGCCCAATATGTACAGGAAACTATACTTACCCTGCGTTGGTATCTTGTAGATAAAATAATTAATGAGCTAAAGAACAGCTTATCAACCGCCACACCTGAAACAGATAATACAGAAACGCTAACTATGGCAATGGACTACCAAAAGCTGATTAATACTTTTTCTGTAAAACTGGGTAGGGTAATGTCGCGCTATAGCTGATACTATTATACTATATCCAGTGTTTTTGCCTTGTTTACCAAATCTACTAAATTAGTAACGTGCAGTTTGGTTAAAAGCCTTAGTTTATAGGTGCTTATTGTTTTCTCATTAAGGTCTAACAGTTTAGCAATCTCTTTATTCTTTTTGCCTTCACTCAAATAGCGTAAAACTTCAATTTCGCGTGATGACAGTTTTCTGTACAGCCGTTCAGATTTTTTACCTTTATTAAGCAGGGCAAGGTTTTTCTTTACAATATCGCTAAATACAACCTCGCCATCATTTACTTTGCGTATGGCGTTTTCCAGTTCTTCCATCCTAACGCTTTTATGCATATAAGCAGATATGCCCGCTTTTAGGGCGTTTGGCGCATAAATTTGTTCGGCAAGGTTAGTAAATAATATTATTTTAGTATCGGGGTAGTCTTTAACCAGCGATTTTACTGCACTTATACTGGTTAATCCGTCCAGTTCAAGGTCTATAACAGCAACATCTACGGTTTTTTTTCCTAAAACGTCCAATAAGCTGTCAAGGGTATTTACGATACCAACAAAGCTGAATTCCGGATGTTCTTTAAAGTAAGACTTCATCCCGTAATGGACGACAGGATGATTATCCGCCAAGCAAAGTTTTATCATAATTGCAATTTTTGGGTTAATATCTTATAGTAAATTTACCAATTAATATTTTATTTAATCTTAAAGTATTGTGAATGAAAGAATTTTATTTCAAACTGTCCGGAATCTCACAAACAGGTATGGCAACCATCTTATGTTTATTAGCTTTGTTAAGTTTCTGGTAGATGTTAAAAACCTCCTGTTTCCTGCCGTTAAAATCATTTGCTTTGCTGCCTTTTTCAACTTCATTCATAGCCCAATCCAGCTCATCAAATCTTGCGCCAAGCTGGTCTTCATAACTACCGTCATAGCCAAATAAACCATCGGTAGGCTTGGCGTTAAAAATGCTG
>JBQGDD010000170.1:0-3327 GCA_052038845.1 Dyadobacter sp.
GTCCGGGAAAGATTGGGTATTTGCAGATTTATATTGAGAATTACAGGAGTTAATTAAAAAAGCAAGTATAAGAAGATGTAGAATTCTCATTGTAATGAATTATTTATTTATTTAAAAATGATTAGACCTTATAGCGATACACGATTACAATAGTAAAATACAGTTATGCCTCGTTGCAGCGTTTGTTATTAACTTTTTATCAAAGGTATTTCAAGATAGTATATATCTGTTTATGACGGAATAAAAAATAAATAAAGGAAAAAGCCCGAAAAATAAAATTTTCGGGCTTTAATTTTAATACTCTTTCAGGAACATTTTCTGCTAATGACAGGAAGGATCTAAGTGTTTAGGCACTGTACTGCTTTCGCTACAGGTCGGTATCTCTTCAAAAGGGTAAATGTTACCATTTTCATCTGTAATTTCAGTTCTTGTAGGGTACCCGTCACCATCATCATCGGTGTCAAGGTAATTTGGTATTCCATCACCATCTGTATCATAGTATTTTATATCTACACCCGGTATCGTTTCATCTTTGTTTAATATACCATCGCCATCAGTATCTACATATTCAAGCTGGTATAATTTAAATTTGAAAATCATAGGTGAGTATGCAGGTACTGTAGTACCTATAGAATTATTAAAATAAGCAAGCCCTGAAGGTAAAAACATTACACCAGCCCCAAAGTCTTCAAAAGTAGCAGGGTTTGGATTATCTGGAATATCAATATAGGTGCCTGTTTTAAACAGAGGGATTATTTCCTGCCAGCCCTCTATAGCTTCGTCAAGTGGAGAGAGGCTTTGTGGAAAAGGGAGATAGTCAAATTGTGTACCATCAAGCAGGGTTCCTCTATAAGCTGCCCGTATAAGGTCTGCCCTTGTTGGAGATTCGCCCCCTCCTTCATTTAATACAATATAATAAACAGTATAATCGACATTATTGCTGTTAACTGCTTTTGTTTGCAGGGGGTAATCTGTCTGGTCCCATATTGAAACCTGAGTGCCACCATTAGGTATAGCTGCAAGGCTTATATTCATATCATCATCTACGTTGACTATATAGTGAGTTTGAAGATACTCTTTAATAGCTTCATTGTCTGCAATGTACTGCTCTCCATAATCACGCAGAGGCTCAGGAGTAAGTCCGTCGTCATCTCTTTTACAGGCAGTAAACAGGGTTATAGCTGTTGCAATAGTTAATAATTTAAAATATCTTTTCATTTTCATTTTTTTAATAGGCGCAAGATACAATTTTACTTTATTTTTGTATTGTTAATAACAGTGATTTTTAAGCATTAGTATGAGGATTGATAAATATTTGTGGTGTACACGTTATTACAAAACCCGCAGTATTGCTACCCAGGCCTGCCAAAAGGGACATATAACGATTAACGGGCAACAGGCAAAGCCATCGAGAGAAGTTTTTCCGTCTGATAAAATAACAGTGAGGCGAGACCAGATAAATTATAAGCTGGCGGTACTGGATATACCCCCCAACCGGGTAGGGGCTAAACTGGTAGATATATACAGAAAAGATGAAACACCAAACGAAGCTTTTGAGCACCTTGAATTGCTGAAGCTTTCTAAAGAGCATTACAGAGCAAAGGGTACCGGTAGACCTACAAAAAAAGACAGGCGTGATTTAGATGACTATTCAGCCGGCCCGGAAGGGGAAAGTGTTGAATAGCTTTATATATAAAATTTTAATTGCAGTACATGAAAAATATAATACTGACTAAACAGGAAATTGAACATAAAACAAAGAGGATAGCATATCAGGTTTATGAAACTTTTTCTGATGAAAATGAAATTGTACTTGCAGGTATTGCCACTAACGGCTATATTTTTGCACAAAAAATAGCGAATGAACTGGAGAAAATAGCAGACTTAAAAGTTATTTTATGTGAAGTGAAAATAAACAAAGAAAATCCTCTTGATGAGCCGGAAACATCTCTTAAGCCAAATGAGTACCAAAATAAGGCGCTGGTTTTAATAGATGATGTGCTTAACTCTGGTACTACACTTATATATGGTGTGAAGCATTTTTTAAATGTACCCCTTAAAAAGTTTAAAACTGCTGTACTTGTTGATCGTAATCACAAGAAATACCCGGTAAAAGCGGATTTTAAAGGACTATCATTATCTACATCGTTAAGAGAGCATATAAAAGTGGTATTTGACGATGATGAGTATGCATACTTGGTTTAAAGTATGCTCATTATTTCGTTTACAATATCTTCGGGTGTTTTATTATCTGTAGTAACAATATGTTTTGACTGTATATAAAAGTAGCTTCGGTCAAACAGATGTTTTGCTATGTATTCTGTTTTTTCTTCAGGATGCAGGTTTTTAAGTAAAGGGCGCTCCTGCTTATTGTTATCTATACGTGTAATAATAGTATTTATATTTGTTTTGAGGTAAATTGATATTACATCATCTCTTTGCAGTACCTTATGATTGTCTGCATAGCAGGGTGTGCCTCCCCCCATACTCAGAACAAAGCTATTGTCCTGATTAATTATTTCATTCAGTATATTATGTTCTGTTTTCCTGAATTTAATTTCGCCTTCTAAAAACAATTCAGGAATGCTTTTTCCTGTTCTGTTTTCAATAATAGTATCTAAATCTATAAAAGGTAAGCCTGATGCTTTTGCTAATACAACACCTACAGTGCTTTTACCTGACCCCATAGAGCCTGATAAAATAATTTTTTTCATTTAATAAATACTTAAATATTAAGTCATTATCCAATATAGTAAAAAAAAACTCAAATTTATAATAAAATCGGTTTGATTAATAAACAATACATTCTTATATTTGCACCCGCATTCAGGGAATGATAAATGACTCGATAGCTCAGTTGGTAGAGCACATCACTTTTAATGATGGGGTCCTGGGTTCGAGCCCCAGTCGGGTCACTAAAAAGTTAAGCTGTCATTGTGCCTGCTTAACTTTTTTTATTTATAATGCCCGGCCACGTGGAGAAACTGGTAGACTCGCCATCTTGAGGGGGTGGTGCTGCAAGGCGTATGGGTTCGAATCCCATCGTGGTCACTTTTTTTGACATTAAAAAACATCAAAATGTATGAAAAGCTCTGCAACTGTGGAGCTTTTTGCTTTAATACTGCTGGCAAAATCATACTAAATCGTACCACTAAAATGACCCCCATTACGTCCCCTGTGCTCTTTAGGGTATAAATCTGACCCCTATTCTGACCCCCTTTTTACTTTAAATTTTCAGTCATATTACAGTCCCTAAAACATTAAAAGGCATGATTTGAAGAAAAACGCTGAAAACGATACACTAAAGTCTTGATTATAGTGTCATAT
>JBQGDD010000171.1:0-7097 GCA_052038845.1 Dyadobacter sp.
AAAAAGGGTATCCATATTTGTCTATAAATCCTCCTGCGCCCCCGGCATATTCAAAATAGTCCTTTTTATTATAATCAAGTATTTTAGGTTGTACTATAGCTGTTTCTGCATCTTTTTCAAAAAGTGCAAGTGCAGGCGCAAGCCAATTCTCTGTAACTTCAACATCAGAGTTTACCAATACATAAATATCTTCTTCAACTTCTTTTAAAGCATCATTATACCCTTTAGCATAACCATAATTGCCTTTGTTCTTGATGATTTTTACTTCAGGAAAACCGGAAGTAACAAAGCTAACCGAATCATCAGTTGAAGCATTGTCCGCCACATATATAACAGCCCCCTGAGAATGCTTTATTACTGATGGTAAAAATTGCTCTAAAAGATGCCTTCCGTTCCAGTTTAAAATAACTACTGCAATGTTTTTCATTTAGAAATATATTCAGGTAAGTCTTTCAGGAAATGGTATTTTTCCTGCTCATAATCCATTTGGCAAAAGTAATGATTAAGTCCGTTTGTTACCATCATGTATTCAGCATTAAGCACCATGTTATACCTTGCTATCTGGTCAAAAGTTTTTTGTGTAATAGCTACTTCCGGCGCTTTACATTCTACAAGCAAAAAAATACTTCCGTTGGGGTTATATACAACAATATCATACCGCTTGGTTAAACTCCCAATCATCATAATTTTTTCTACGTTTAAGTAAGATTGCGGATATTTCTTCTCTGTAAGCAAAAACTGCACTGCATGGAGCCGTACCCATTCTTCGGGTGTGAGTTGTACAAACTTTTTGCGTACACCATCAAATACAGCGATTTTATTTTCACTATTTTTGAAACGGAATGTATAAGCGGGAAAATTTAGCTTTTGCATGAGGCAAAATTAATTTTTTTTAGCAAGCATGACTAACGTTTTTATCTGAATATAAAGTAAACCATACATTGGACGAAGCACTGAAAATAGTAAATGAAATTAAGCAGGGCAATATAAGCCCTATCTATTTTTTAATGGGTGAGGAGCCTTATTACATAGATAAACTTACAGATTATATTGAAGATAATATACTTACCGAAGAAGAAAAGGGCTTTAACCAGATGGTGCTGTATGGTAAAGATGTATCTGTAGAAGAAATAGCATCGAGCGCAAGGCGGTACCCAATGATGGCAGAGAGGCAGGTGGTTATTGTGCGCGAAGCACAGGAACTTGCACGCACTATTGATAAGCTGGAAAGCTATGCCGAAAATCCGCAGCCTACAACAGTGCTGGTTTTTGCCTATAAGTATAAAACCCTTGATAAGCGCAAAAAAATAACCAAGCTGCTAAGTAAGGCCGGCGTTGTTTTTGAAAGCAAGAAGCTTTATGAAAATCAGGTGGGCGACTGGATAAAACGTGTGCTTTCAGGTAAAGGGTACCCTATAGAGCCTAAAGCCATAGCTATGCTTGTAGAGTTTTTAGGTAACGATCTTAGCAAAATAAGCAACGAGCTCGATAAACTCGCCATTATACTGCCACAGGGGAGTGTTATAACCCCTAAAGTTATAGAAGATAATATAGGTATTAGTAAAGACTATAATGTGTTTGAATTCCGTAAGGCTATAGGCGAAAGGGATGAGTTAAAAGCTTATAAAATTGCTGATTATTTTTCACATAACCCTAAAGACAATCCGCTTGTAATGACAACAGGTTTAGTGTTCGGGTTCTTTTCGCAGCTTTTACAGTATCATGGGCTCAAAGATAAAAGCCCCGGTAATGCCTCTAAAGTATTAAAGGTAAATCCTTATTTTATGAAAGATTATGATATAGCCTTACGCAATTACCCAATGAAAAAAGTAAGCAGTATTGTAGGTACACTTCGTGATATTGATGTAAAAAGCAAAGGAGTATGGGCAAACGCTGTATCGCAAGCCGATTTACTCAAAGAAATGCTGGTTAAGATTTTTAACTGACCAATATTACTTCCTAATGTTTATAATATTCACGATATTTGCAGGCTAAATCTAAATAAATAAACAATTTCAGTATGGGAATGAATAAAAATACCATTTGCGGATGGGCCTCATTTATACTTTTCCTTATAGGTACGGCATTGGTTTTACTTGGTGTGCTTAAGTATCCTGATTATGCCATTGGTTTCTCAGTCGTGGGAATAGGTTTTTTTGCTATTTCCTGGGCTTTTAATGCCCTTAAAGGTAGAGTATAGATAAATTACATTTTTTTATATCAATAATTAAACAAATTATACATCAATATGTCTGACGATAAAAAAGTAATATTTTCAATGTCAAGGGTAAGCAAAACTTACCAGGGCACAAACAAACAAGTACTTAAAGATATTTACCTTAGCTTTTTTTATGGGGCTAAAATAGGTATCCTGGGATTAAATGGTTCGGGTAAATCAACACTTTTAAAAATTATTGCCGGTGTAGAAAAAAGCTATCAGGGTGATGTGGTTTTTGCACCTAATTATACTGTTGGCTACCTTGAGCAGGAGCCACAGCTTGATGAAAGTAAAACAGTTATAGAGGTTGTTAGGGAAGGTGTTTCCGAAACAATAGCTGTGCTGGATGAGTTTAATAAAATAAACGATATGTTTGGACTGCCGGAAGTATATGAAGATGCAGATAAAATGCAGAAGCTTATGGACCGGCAGGCAGAACTACAGGATAAAATTGATGCGCTTGGTGCATGGGAAATTGATACCAAACTGGAGATTGCAATGGATGCCCTGCGCACACCGGAGCCTGATACTCCTATTAATGTACTTTCGGGTGGAGAGAAAAGACGTGTTGCTTTATGCCGCCTTTTACTGCAGCAACCTGATGTACTGTTACTTGATGAGCCTACCAACCACCTTGATGCTGAGAGTGTATTATGGTTGGAGCAACATTTACAGCACTATGCAGGTACAGTAATAGCCGTAACACACGACCGTTATTTTCTTGATAACGTTGCCGGATGGATACTTGAGCTGGACAGGGGAGAGGGGATTCCATGGAAAGGTAACTATTCTTCATGGTTAGACCAGAAAGCAAAACGACTTGAGCAGGAAGAAAAAACAGCTTCTAAAAGGAGAAAAACCCTTGAGCGCGAGCTTGACTGGGTGAGGCAGGGTGCAAAAGGCCGCCAGACCAAACAAAAAGCACGTTTACAAAACTACGACAGGCTTTTAAATGAAGACCAAAAGGTACTTGATGAAAAACTGGAAATATATATACCTAACGGCCCAAGGCTTGGTACAAATGTTATAGAGGCTAAAGGGGTAGCAAAAGCCTTTGGCGATAAACTACTGTATGAAGACCTTAACTTTACTTTACCACAGGCGGGTATTGTGGGTATTATTGGTCCTAACGGAGCCGGTAAAACAACTATATTCAGGATGATAATGGGTGAAGAGACACCTGATAAAGGAGAGTTTAGCGTAGGCGAAACGGTAAAGATTGCTTATGTTGACCAATCTCACTCTAATATTGACCCTGAAAAAACAATATGGGAGAACTTTTGTGACGGACAGGAACTTATTACGATGGGGGGCAGGCAGGTTAACTCCCGTGCTTACCTGAGCCGTTTTAACTTTAGCGGCAGCGACCAAAACAAAAAAGTAAATACACTTTCAGGTGGTGAAAGGAACAGGCTTCACCTTGCTATTACTTTAAAGGAAGAGGGTAACGTACTTTTACTGGATGAGCCTACCAATGATCTTGATATTAATACATTGCGTGCACTGGAAGAAGGACTTGAAAATTTTGCAGGTTGTGCGGTAGTAATATCTCACGACAGGTGGTTTTTAGACAGGGTTTGTACCCATATATTAGCTTTTGAAGGAAATTCAGAAGTGTATTTCTTTGAGGGCAGTTTCTCTGAATATGAAGAAAACAGGAAAAAACGCCTTGGTGGTGATATTACTCCTAAGAGAATTAAATATAAAAAACTGATAAGAGGTTAATTAGTTTTATAAAAAGAAACCCGGAAGTTTTGCTTCCGGGTTTCTTTTTATATATTATATTGTGAATGGTATTAAAACCTGAATCTTACACCAAGTGCTATATCTGGTCCAAAGTTATTATCTCTGTAGTCGTCGCCAAAATAAACTTCCGGCCTAAAGTCAAGAGATAATTGCAGTGGGAAATCAAAGTTATATTCAATACCTATATTACCGGCAACTAATAAAAATGTTCCGTTATCCCTATCACTAGCCCATGGTGGGAGATCCCTGTGTTTGTAACTCCATGAACCTATACCACCACCAACACCGGCATACCAGTTAAATCCTCCTTCAATATTCCATAACCATTGGTATAAACCTACTAATTTAAAAGCTTCGTAATGTCTTGAATCACGCCATCCCAAATCAAATTCAAGCCTGTTGTTGTTGTCAAGCCATCTTTGGTAAGATACTTCTGCTCCAAAACCATCATTGCTCCCAAGCCTTAAACCAATAGCATTTTTTTCTCCGGGTGCCTGTGCCTGTGCGCTAAATGCTAAACCTATTAGCATAAAAGCTGATAAAATTAATTTCTTCATAATGTATTTAGGTTATTTTTTAACAAATATAAATCGTACATAATTGTAAGAATAGTAGATGTTAAATCTTTAACACTTAACATTATGTTAAAGCTAATTAGCACTATAATGTATTAATATTTCTTCCTGATGCTCTGAGCCAGTTTGTGGTATTGGAAGTTGAATACCTAAACTGGAAAAGTCAGCGAGTTCATATTGTATATCTGTAACTACATGTACTACACCAATATTCTCTGCATAATATTGTTTAGATACCACAACATCCTGAGCAGCCATTATTGTAATTGCAGGAAAGCCCAGAATTCCAGTATCTGCTGAAATTTTGAGGTTTAATCTGGTTTCAATTACTTTAATGTTATTATACTGCTGATTGTTAACTGTATAGTTTTCCCTGCTTTCTATAAATCGTGATGTAAATCCATACTCAAAATCTACATCAAAACCTTCTATAGTTTGCTGTAGCTCACCTTCAATATTATCTATCATTGTATTTACTGAAACGTTTGCATCAAACATAACAAAATCAGTAATTTCTATTCCAAGCGGGAAATCTTCGGTGATGCTTAAACCGGAAGATCCCGACACTAATAGCCTGGAGCCGGATTTACGTACACCATTATTATTTAAAGTACCTGTATAAAAACCATAGGGCAAATCAGCAGTTTTAAACTTAGTGTAGGTGTTCCCTGCTATAAGAGTATCGTTTGTAACATATAATGAATCACGTCCATTTTCTATTGAACCGGGTGTATCATACACCCAATATCTTCCCTGTTCCATCGGGAAATAATCTCCGGTTTGTGTGTTATTGTTACCTGTATTATCATCATCGCCAGAACACGAAATACCCGCTAATGCAAAAGCGAAGAGAATGTAAATTTTTTTCATAGTAATATAGTTAAGTATTAGCTTGCTAATATAACTATTTTTTAAAAGGCCTGCCTTGTCCTAAAATTAATGTTGCAATAAGCTGATGTCCCAATCGGGTTTCCATCTCAAAATACTCTTCCTCATTAATTTTAGTAACATTCTGATGCCTGTACAGTTTCCATCTCTTTTTATTATATTCCAGCGCAGTGAGGTTTTCAACCCAGTCACCAGAATTAAGGTATATTACAGAGCCTTTCCTGGTTTCTTTTCTAATCATTTTTGGCTCATGTATGTGTCCGCAAATTACATAATCATATTCATTTTCAATAGCGAGTTCTGCTGCGGTAGTTTCAAAATCAGATATAAACTTAACTGCTTTTTTTATTCCAGATTTTATTTTCTTGGAAAGTGAGTAAGGCTCTTTACCCATTTTTACTAAAACCCAGTTTATAAACCTGTTTAGCAGTATAAGGTAGTCATAACCTATACCTCCAAGCTTTGCAATCCATTTAGCATAGTTTACAGAACTGTCAAAAACATCTCCATGAAAAAACCAGGCTTTTTTATCGTCAAGTTCTAAAACTAATTTATCGGTAATGCAAAAATTGCCCATAGTAGTATCGCTGAATTTTCTCAGCATTTCGTCATGGTTACCTGTTATATAATACACTTTTGTACCTTTTGAGGCAAAATCAATCAGCTTTTTTACAACTTTAAGATGATGTTTAGGAAAATATGACTTTCTAAACTGCCATATATCTATAATATCGCCGTTTAAAATCAGTGTTTTAGGCTTTATAGTTGCTAAATAGCTCAACAGTTCTTTAGCATGACAACCATACGTGCCTAAATGTATATCTGAAAGAACTACCAAATCAAGAATTCTTCTTTTCATGAGTTGTTTTCTGCAAATTAAACTGGTAAGTTTAAATTGAGTTTTACCTAAAGTTTATTAAAACATTTTTAAGTAAGTT
Organism: Dyadobacter sp.; assembly: GCA_052038845.1. Taxonomy (GTDB): domain Bacteria; phylum Bacteroidota; class Bacteroidia; order Flavobacteriales; family Flavobacteriaceae; genus Flavobacterium. Next base: position 6,366 of record JBQGDD010000171.1, read on the forward strand.
TTTTAACAGGCAATGTTTTAAAATAAGTTTTAAGAAGTTACATTTGTTATCAAACATAAACTTTATGGCAGGAAATACTTTTGGGCGCATATTCAGGCTTACCACTTTTGGCGAATCTCATGGAGAAGCCATAGGCGGTATTATTGATGGCTGCCCATCAAATATTAAGCTTGATACCGATGCTATACTAAAAGAGCTTGACAGGAGAAAGCCAGGACAGTCATCTATTGTTACACAGCGTAAGGAAGATGATAAAGTTCAGTTTTTGTCAGGGATATTTGAAGGAAAAACAACAGGTGCGCCAATTGGCTTTATTGTGCCTAACAATAATCAGAAATCTAAAGATTATGATCATATAAAAGATGTTTACCGCCCTTCTCATGCTGATTATGTATATGAAAAAAAATATGGTATTCGTGACTATAGAGGTGGTGGCAGGAGTTCTGCCAGGGAAACTGTCAGCAGGGTAGTGGGAGGTGCTGTAGCCAGGCAGGTTATACCTGATGTTAAAATAAATGCATTTGTATCTTCAGTAGGTGATATTTTTATAAATAAGCCTTATCAGGCATTAGATTTTAATTTAACTGAGAGTAATGCTGTAAGATGCCCCGATATTGAAACTGCTTTAAAAATGGAACAATATATTAAACAGGTTAAAAAAGAAGGAGATACTGTAGGGGGAACAATTACCTGTGTAATACAAAACATACCTGTAGGGCTTGGAGAACCGGT
>JBQGDD010000172.1:0-2517 GCA_052038845.1 Dyadobacter sp.
TGTTACAGAGCCAAACTCATTACCTACTTTAGCCATAGTAGCTCCTGTTTCATCAAACAGTTCAGTAGGGAAGGGGCCACTGCCCACACGGGTAGTGTATGCCTTAAAAATACCGAATACCTCTTTTACTTTATTTGGTGCTATGCCCAGTCCTGTACAGGCACCTGCAGCAGTAGTATTAGATGATGTTACAAATGGGTAGGTACCAAAGTCAATATCAAGAAGTGACCCTTGAGCACCCTCAGCAAGGATAGATTTACCCTCTTTCATAGCATTGTTAAGGTACTCTTCACTATCAATAAACGTAAGCTCCTTAAGTGCTTTTATAGCTGTAAAAAACTCATCTTCAAGCTCTTTTAAATCATATTCAAGATTAACATCATAAAAAGTAATCATGGCTTCATGCTTGTCAGCCAATGCTCTGTAACGCTCTTCAAAATCAGCCAGTTCAATATCTCCTACACGGATACCGTTCCTGCCTGTTTTATCCATATAAGTAGGGCCTATCCCTTTTAGGGTAGAGCCTATTTTTGCTTTACCTTTAGATGCTTCAGATGCTGCGTCAAGCAGTCGGTGCGTAGGTAATATAAGGTGTGCTTTTCTGGATATAAACAGCCTTGAATGTATGTCTATATTAAATTTTTCCAGCCCTTCAATCTCTTTCTGAAAAACCACAGGGTCTATTACTACTCCGTTACCAATAATATTAACCGAATTTTTATGGAATATACCTGATGGTATTGTTCTTAAAACGTGCTTAATGCCATCAAATTCAAGTGTATGCCCTGCATTAGGCCCACCCTGAAAACGTGCTATAATATCGTATTTAGAAGTAAGAACGTCAACAATTTTACCTTTGCCTTCGTCGCCCCACTGTAACCCAAGTAGCAAATCTACAGTCATGCTTTATAAGTTGTTTGTTTATATGTAGTTATGTGTTATTGTATTTATTTCTAAAAAAACAAAAACCAATCCTTTGCAGGGTTGGTTTGCCGTTAGTTATATAAAATCCTTTTTAGCTTTCGGCAGCAGCCTGTTTTTTATGGCCGTAAAGGTATAAAGAATGATTATGAATTTCAATACCAAAAATCTCTTCTATTGTTTTTTTAATAGACTGGATCCTTGGGTCGCAAAACTCGATAACCTCCCCGGTGTCAGTCATTATAATATGGTCATGCTGCTTGTCAAAGTAAGACTTTTCATAGTGTGACTGGTTTTGTCCAAACTGGTGTCTGCGTACAAGCCCGCATTCAAGTAAAAGTTCTATGGTATTGTATAGCGTGGCACGGCTTACACGATAGTTTTTATTCTTCATTTTAATATAAAGCGACTCTATATCAAAATGCTCCTGGCTGTTATAAATTTCCTGGAGTATCGCATAGCGTTCCGGTGTTTTCCGGTGTCCTTTGTCTTCAAGGTACTTGGTAAACACGTTTTTTACAATATCCTGGTTTTTATTATTTTCCATTTAGCTGTATATCAATAGTTGCAAAGATAGGCTAATTTTTTTTGAAGTGAAAGGGTTACTTAATTACCATTGTAGTTAATTAAGTTACTTTTCGTAAAGTACTATTTTATTTTGTACAAACGGTGGGTGCACAACTTTTAAAAACCAATTACTGTCTATTTCAGGAAGCTTTTTAATCATGAGTTTCGTAAGGTCATCCCAAAAATATTCATCTTCGCTTATAGTAATACCACTTACATCGTCAAAAATGTCTAGACGAACATCATCTACAGTTATTAAATCTACTTTATAAGCAATAATTAGAGTTATTTTACTCCAGGTAAATTGTTTTTTAAAGTTTCCGGCAATATATACAAATGCATTTCCAAATAAAGAATTTCAGGAGATACTTCCATATTACTTAATTGTTCGATATCCTTATTACCTTATCTATACCATCTATTTTTTTAATGTTGTCTATTAGTTTTTTAAGGATGGTATTATTCTGTACAATCACCGTTAGCTGTCCGTTAAAAATACCGGCATGCCCATTAAGCGATATACTTTGTATGTTTACGTGCATATTGTTAGATATTACCTTAGTAAGCTCATTTGTAAGCCCTAAAGAGTCCATACCTGTAATTTTAAGTGTTGCCTTAAATTCCTCCTGAGATGAATCTATCCACTTAGCCGTAATGATACGGTATGCGTAGTTAGACTGTAACCTTATAGCGTTAGGACAGTCTTTTTTATGTACTTTAATACCATCATTTATTGTAATGAAACCAAACACATCATCTCCAGGGATTGGGTTACAGCAACTTGCCAGTTTATAGTCCAGCTTATCTTCGTTCTTGCCAAAAACAAGCAGGTCATAATTACGACTTATCTCTTCTCTTTCAATTTGTTCTGCCGGAACATGGGGTGAGCGTTTTATTTTACCTTTAAAGAAATTCATAAACGAATTACTCTTTAAAGCGGCAAAATCTTTAAGCTGCTGGTTATCTATAGTCCCTACACCCACACGGTAAAAAAGGTCGAGGCTGGTTTTTAGCTTAAAAAATGTTACA
>JBQGDD010000173.1:0-3017 GCA_052038845.1 Dyadobacter sp.
AAAGTAATTTTTTTACCTTTAAACTCGCCACCCTTAACAGTAAGCCTCCCATCATCAAGCAACGATTTTAAAAACTCTGTATGGTGCACTACTTCATAATTGCCGCCAAGCCCCGGGTATTCATTTTTTATGGTATTAAAACAATGAGGGCAGGCAGTAACTATCTTTTTCACTTCATAGCCATCCAATACCTGAATGTTCATCATTGCCTGCATCTGAAATAAAAATTCATTACCGGCTCTCTTTGCAGGATCTCCCGTACAGCCTTCCTCTGTGCCTAAAACCGCAAAAGGAACATTGGCACGGTTAAGTATCCTTACAAATGCTTTTGTAATTCTTTTGGCCCTGTCATCAAAACTGCCTGAACAGCCAACCCAAAATAAAACTTCCGGCTGCTGTCCCTGGGCCATCATTTCGGCCATTGTGTGGACTTTTAAATCTTCCTGAGTCATAAAACTTATTCTTCGTCATGCTTACCATCATCAAAAACCTGAATGGTAACTGCTTTTTCTATTAAATTAGTAAACCTTCCTCTGTAACGTGTTGCTTTAACCAAATGGTTATCTATCCAGTGATAGTTACCCCCCCTTGGTTTGCCCATAAGCATACCATGGTATTTAAAGCCGTGCTTTGTAAGCCATTCTTCAGTTACTTGTCTGTGCGCTTCTGTTCTTGATGTAAAAAAGAAAATAATATGCCCTTCATCATACCATTTATTTAAAGTTTCCAAAGCATCAGGATAAACTTCTGCGGTAACCATTCTTTCCGGTTCTTCATTGGGTATATCATCACATATAGTACCATCTATATCAATAAGATAATTTTTTATCCCTTCAGGAAGCACAGGGCTTATATGCTCACCATTTTCAGTAAGTGGCTTCAGGTTCTTTTCTACATCTTCATTCTTCATTATGCCTCGTCTTTCCAGTTTAATCTGTCCATCTGGCTGTATTGCCATGGCGCACCGTTATTTTCTATATTACTCATCATCCCGTTTAGTTCTGTAGGTGCTGCGCTCTGTTCCATAACAAGATATTTTCTCATATCCATAATTATAGAAAGCGGGTCTATATTTACAGGGCAGGCTTCTACACAGCCATTACACGTAGTACAAGCCCATAACTCTTCGGGGGTTATATAATCATTTAAAAGCATTTTGCCATCATCAACAAAAATGCCTTTATTTTTATCCATATTTCTGCCCACTTCCTCAAGCCTGTCGCGGGTATCCATCATTATTTTACGGGGAGACAGCTTTTTGCCTGTTACATTTGCAGGGCAGGCAGATGTACACCTACCACACTCTGTACAGGTGTAAGCGTTCATCAACTGAACCCAGTTTAAATCGTGAACATCACTGGCTCCAAACTTTGCAGGAACATCTGCTTCGCCTCCATCTGAAGCAGGAGCAGCAAAAGGGTCAGCGTTGGGGTCCATCATCATTTTAACCTCATTGGTTACCGATTCGAGGTTCTCAAATTTACCTTTTGGCTTAAGGTTGGCAAAATAAGTATTTGGAAAAGCCAATAGTATATGCAAATGCTTTGATATGTATAAATAATTTGTAAAAACAAGAATACCTATAATATGAAGCCACCATGCCGATCTTTCAATAGCTATGGCACTTCCTTCAGCTATACCGCTAAACATTGGCAATAAAAACTGTGATACAGGAAATGAGCCAGCCTGAACATAATGCTCTGAACCAATATTTTGCAGGTGAAGGTCAGCGGCATTCATCGTAAGGAAAAGTATCATTAATACTGCCTCAAAATACAATATGTAATTTGCATCATTTTTTGGCCAGCCTTTTAAATCGCCATGTGCAAACCTCCATAACTTGATAATATTTCTCCTTATCCAGAAAGTAGTTACTGCAACAATAACACCAAGGGCAAGAATTTCAAAAGATGCTATAAGAAAGTCGTAAAAGCCACCCATAAAGGCAAACAACCTGTGCGTACCAAAAATACCGTCTATTATTATTTCAAGAAGCTCTATGTTTATAATTATAAAGCCAACATACACTATAATATGGAGAAATCCTGATACAGGCCTCCTTACCATTTTAGACTGACCTAAAGCGATAAGTGCCATATTTTTCCAGCGCTCGCCCGGATTATCATAACGGTCAATATCTCTGCCGACTTTTATATTACGTACAATTTTTTTGATATTGAAAGCAAAATATCCGAAGCCTGCAACAAGTACCAGGACAAAAACAATATTACTAATATACCCCATATCTAAATCCGGATGAGTATTCTTTTTAGAAATTTATAAAATAACGCTATTCTTTTTTCTCTACATAAGGTGTTCCCTTTTTGCCAAATACTGAAAAGTGTACATAGCGTTTAGGGTTATTCTTTAAATCAGCAAGCAGCTCTTTCAGCTCGCGGGTAGCACCGTCAAGGTTTTCATATACTGCTTCATCTTTCAGCAGTTTACCTATAGTACCTTTACCTGACTCTACATCCTGAAGAATATTATCTACATTTGCAAGTGTACTTTCCAGCTTTCTTACAGTTTGTGCAAGATTTGCAGAATTGATAGAATCAGTAATCTTTGCTAAATTTTCTGATGTATCGTTAAGGTTGGTAAGTGCCCCATCTATCTTGCCTTTATTACCAGCAATTATAGTATTAAGTGATGCAGATGCCTGGCTAAACTGTTTCATAGTCTTGCTTAACTCTTCGATGGCATCATGCAGGTTGTCCTGAGTCCTCTTGTCAAATACGTTGTTTATATTATGCAAAAGGCTGTCAGCACTTACAACAGTAGCCTCTACCTTAGTCTGTAGGGGTGAAAGCTGTTCGCCAACCACACTAAGCATACCGGGTTTAAGCCCACTTTGTAGATAATCACCATCTTCTGCCAGTTGAGTATTATCAGTATCAGGTATTATGGCAATCTGTTTACCCCCCATTAATCCCAAACCAGGTTCGTAAAGAGTAGCATAGCTTGTTTTAGAGATAGGAAAATCTTTATTATTTACCTGCATCTCAACTAAAAGCCTT
>JBQGDD010000174.1:0-34399 GCA_052038845.1 Dyadobacter sp.
CCTCAAGTGTGGCATAGCCTGCGTTAACCAATCCGTAATGTATTCTGAACCTGAAATATTCGCCTGTAGTAAATGCCTGCTGAGAAAACGCACTACAGCCTGCCAGCAATAAAAACATCGCTAAAATCCTCTTCATAGTAATTTTTTGTTTGGGTGTTACAGGTCAAAAAGCAATTTCTGTTCCAAAAATAATAAAACAAAAAAACCCAGTCAAAAAATGACCGGGTTTTTATGCTATTAACCAACCAAAAAACTATAAATTATGAAAAATTACCACAAAAAAATGAAAGCACTACTACCTCCTTTTTTGCGAGTGCAAATGTATTGACTTTATTGAATTTTATTTTGTTAAAATTCAACTTTAACACATAATCCTCAAAGTTATAGCCTTAAGAGCTGACAAAATTATTGACTGTGCAAAAATAAGAAACTTTTACAGCGTTCCTCTCAATTCCTGCTCGCGCTCTATACTCTCAAAGAGTGCCTTAAAGTTACCTGCTCCAAAGCCACGTGCACCCATTCGCTGTATTATTTCATAAAAAAGCGTTGGCCTGTCTTCTACCGGCTTGGTAAAAATCTGGAGTAAATAACCTTCTTCATCAGCATCTACCATAATGCCCAATTTTTCCAGCACGGTAATATCTTCTTTCATTATGCTCATGTGTTCACCAAGGCGTTCAGGCACTGCCTGGTAATACGCATTTGGTGGTGGCGAAAGAAACTCAACACCCCTTGATTTAAGGTCGCTTACGGTTTTTATAATATCATCTGTAGCTATGGCAATGTGCTGAACGCCCGGTCCACCATAAAAATCAAGATACTCCTCTATTTGAGAACGCTTTTTACCTTCGGCAGGCTCGTTGATAGGGAATTTTATCCTTCCGTTACCGTTACTCATTACCTTACTCATTAATGCAGAGTACTCTGTATTAATCTGCTTATCGTCAAACGACAGGAAGTTAACAAAGCCCATAACCTCTTCATACCATTTTACCCAGGTATTCATTTCATTCCAGCCCACGTTGCCCACCATGTGGTCTACATACTTAAGCCCGGTTGGCTCAGGGTTATAATCACTTTTCCATTCTTTATAGCCCGGTAAAAACACACCGTTGTAGTTTTTACGCTCTACAAACATGTGTACCGTTTCGCCATAGGTATAAATACCGGAACGTACCACCTCACCAAACTCATCTTTTTCTACCGTAGGCTCCATATATGGTTTAGCACCACGTGCAGTAGTCTCTTCGAACGATTTAGTAGCATCCTCAACCCAAAGGGCAACAATTTTTACACCGTCGCCATGTTTTACAATGTGTTCGTTAAGCGGAGAGTCTGCCGTAAGTGGCGTTGTAAGCACTATACGGATTTTATCCTGCTTAAGCACATAGCTTGCCCTGTCTTTTACGCCGGTTTCCAATCCTGCATAAGCCAATGACTGATAACCGAAAGCCGTTTTATAATAATGGGCAGCCTGCTTGGCATTACCCACATAAAATTCTATATAATCTGTTCCCATTAGGGGAAGGAAATCCTGCGCACCCTCAAATATTTTTTCGAGTCCGTACTCTACACTTTTAACTTCTTTACTCATAATGTTATATTTTCTTTACCGCTGTAGCGGATTCTTTATTTAATTTTTTGGTTCTCTTGTTTCAATACAAAAGAACAATTTACTCTACCCAGCTTTTATAATACTTACCATCATCCAGACCCATAGCCGCTTTGGTAACCATAAGTGGACGGAAGGTATCTACCATTACAGCAAGCTCTTCTGTACCGGTATGACCTATACTTCTTTCCATTGCTCCCGGCGCAGGCCCGTGCGGAATACCTTTTGGGTGAAGCGTTATATGCCCCTGCTCTATATTATTACGGCTCATAAAGTCGCCATCTACATAATACAGCACCTCATCACTGTCTATATTACTGTGATTATAAGGTGCAGGTATCGATTTTGGGTGATAGTCATACAGCCTTGGGCAGAAAGAACACACTACAAAAGCAGGCGTTTCAAACGTTTGGTGTACCGGTGGCGGCTGGTGTATCCTCCCTGTAATCGGTTCAAAGTTATGGATGCTGAAAGCATACGGGAAGTTATACCCATCCCACCCAACAACGTCAAACGGATGTGTGGCATAAACCACCTCATGCATCATGCCTTCTTTTTTAATCTTGATGATAAAGTCACCTTTTTCGTCATACGTTTCCAGCTCTGTAGGCAGTTTAAAGTCACGCTCGCAAAACGGAGAGTGCTCCAGGTGCTGACCGCTTTGGTTTTTATAGCGCTTCGGCGTATATAGCGGTGCAACCGACTCTACATAAAACAGGCGGTTATCTTCGGTATCAAAATCTATCTGGTAAATCATTCCACGCGGAATGATAAGGTAGTCGCCATACTCAAACGGAATGTTACCCATAAAGGTGCGCAGTGTACCTGTACCTTTGTGCACAAAAATCATTTCATCAGCATCGGCATTTTTGTAAAAATAACTGCGCAGTGAATGCTTAGGTGCGGCAAGGCCAATAATACAGTCCCTGTTTACCAACATATCAGTACGGCTGTCTAAAAAGTCGTTTTCGGGCTGTAGCTCAAAACCTTTTAAAAGCAGTGATTTTATATTCTTGTCAATCGCAATTTCGGGTGTAACCGAATACGATTTTAGTATCTCTTTAACCTGGGTAGGCCTGTGCACATGGTACAGCAAAGATGCGTGGCCATGAAACCCCTCGGTACCAAAAAGCTGCTCGTAGTACAGTCCGCCCTCAGGCTTTTCAAACTGTACGTGGCGCTTTTGAGGAAATTTACCCAGTTTATGGTATATAGGCATAATTTTATTTTTAATGATTAAACAATACAAACAGGTTTAAACGGCAACAGCCTCACTCAGGATTTCTCTTGATGAGGAATTTTAAATGCGCCAGTAAACCATTCCATTGCTGATTCATTACACAAATATCGGAAATTTTATTCTGAATACCTGAAAACATCATAATTTTAAAGCCAATTTAAATACAAAAGCTCAATAATTATCTTATTGAGCTTTTGTATTTAAAGAGTATATTATCAATTATTTATCTTACTGTTTCTTTTACCATAAGCAAAATAAATAACCACTCCTAACAGCATCCATAAAATTAGCCTGAACCAGCTTTCAGAAGGTAGTGAATACATCAGGTAAACACATACCGCTATTCCTGCAAGAGGCACAAAAGGCACAAGTGGGGCACGGAATGACCTTTTCGCATCCGGCATTTTTTTACGCATTATAATAATACCAAGACATACAAGTGCGAATGCAAACAGTGTACCTATACTTACCATGTGCCCTAAATCTTTAATAGGAACAAATCCGGCAAAAATACTTACAAATATCATGAAGAATATGTTAGTCTTCCATGGTGTACGGAACTTGTGGTGTATATCACCAAAAAACTTTGGTAAAAGCCCATCCTTACTCATAGAGTAAAAAACACGGCTTTGCCCCATGAGCATTACCAAAATAACCGAAGTGTAACCTGCAAGGATTGCTACAATTAACCCGGTTTGTAAAAATGTATATCCTGTAACTGCAAAAGCTGTTGCTGCCGGCGAAGCATCTCCTGCAAACTCTGTATAATGTACAAGCCCGGTCATTACATAAGAAAACAGAACATATAAAATGGTACAGACAACTAATGAACCTAAAATCCCGATAGGCATACCCTTTTGTGGATTTTTAGCTTCCTGTGCAGCGGTTGAAACAGCATCAAAACCTATAAAGGCAAAGAACACCAAACCTGCACCGGCTGCAATTCCGGCCATTCCCCCAAACTCACCTACAGTTTTACCTGTTTCCGGGTCTATATGCTCAGGCACAAATTCAGGAATATAAGGTATATGGAATTCAGGATTAATATACTGCCATCCTAAAATTATAAAAATAAGTACTACAATTAATTTTACAACTACAAGGATATTGTTTACAAAAGCAGACTCTTTAGTCCCCCTTATCAACAACAGCGATAGCAGGCAGACAATAAAAATTGCCGGTAAATTAATAATACCCCCTTCAGCAGGGGCACTGGTAAATTCAGGCGGAATAACTACTCCAAACTGTTTAAACAGTTCAAGCAGATATGAGCCCCAGCTTACACCAACTGTGGCGGCTCCCAAAGCATATTCTAATACCAAATCCCAGCCTATAATCCATGCTATAACTTCACCCATGGTAGCATAGGAGTATGTATAAGCACTACCTGCAACAGGTATCATAGAAGCAAATTCTGCATAGCATAATCCTGCAAAAGCACATCCTACAGCAGCCAATACAAATGAAAGTGTTACGGCAGGCCCAGCATGATCGGCAGCGGCTATACCTGTAAGAGAAAAAAGTCCCGCCCCAATAATAGCACCTATACCCAAGGCAACAAGAGCCCTTGATGACAATGTCCTTTTAAGGCTTCTTTCAGATTCTGTGGCTTCAGCTAATAAAAGTGGCAGCGATTTTCTTTTCCAAATAGACATAATAATATTTTTTAAAGCCCCAAATATAAGTTTTTTAATAAAGTTGGCAATAATAGCTAACAAGTTTAATAATTACTATAAAGACATCTTAATTGTTAAAAACAAGCCGTTTCTACAATCACAATTTTATAAATTTTAATTTTAAACGTTTTTTGGTTAGTTTTTCTATCTTTGAAATTCTTTACTAATCAAAATCACTTCGTTTATATGTCGAAAAAGTCAGATTCGTGGGGCTCACGTGTAGGCTTAATTCTTGCCATGGCAGGTAATGCCGTGGGGCTTGGTAACTTTTTAAGATTTCCCGTACAGGCTGTAGAAAACGGCGGTGGCGCATTTATAATCCCTTACCTTGTATGCTTTGTGGTTATGGGTATCCCCCTGCTTTTTATAGAATGGTCTACCGGTAGGTTTGGCGGACGTTTTGGCAACCACAGTACGCCATACATTCTGGATACTATGGCTAAAGGACGTATTTGGAAATACATTGGTGTGTTTGGTATTTTTACCAATATAGCCGTAGCATCTTACTACTGCTATATCGAATCGTGGACAATGTCTTATGTGTATCACTCCATAATTGGGACTTTTAACGACATGGACCAAGCGCAGGTAGCCGGATTTTTTAACAGCTATACCGATGTGGCGCATTCTACCACCGGGATACCTTTTGAAGCCGTTATTTTTTACCTGCTGTGCCTTGCTCTAAACACTTACATATTATCTAAAGGACTTGGAGGTATAGAAAAGGTTGCCAAAATTGGTATGCCGCTGCTTATACTCTTTGGGGCTATACTCGCCATAAGGGGCTTAACGCTGGGTACCAGCGGAGCATCTGACCTGTTCCCTGACGCTAACGCCTGGGACGGACTTAACTTTTTATGGACACCGCAGTTTGACTCTCTAGCTAACCCTAAGGTATGGCTTGCCGCCGCAGGGCAGATATTTTTTACACTATCGGTAGGTATGGGTACTATTCACTGCTATGCCGCTTACCTAAAATCTAAAGACGATGTAGCGCTTAACGCTGTTTCTGCTGGATTTATGAATGAATTTGTAGAGGTAGTTTTGGGTAGCCTTATAGTTATCCCTATCGCTGCCGGCTACCTTGGGCTAGACTGGGTACTGCAAAATGCAGGCTTTGGTATGGCTTTCCAAACCATGCCATACCTGTTTCAGCAGTGGGGCGATGTACTTTCGGTATTTGCAGGGGTATTTTGGTTTGGGCTGCTGTTTTTTGCAGGTATTACCTCATCTCTCGCTATGGGTACACCATGGATTGGCTTTATGCGCGACGAGTTTAACTGGAGCAATATTAAAGGCGCATGGTCGTTTGGTGGTATTGCCCTTTTAATGGGTATCCCCACAGTGCTTTTCTTTCAGCAGGGCGTTTTTGACGAGTATGACTACTGGGCAGGAACCGTAAGCCTTGTTGTGTTTGCATTTCTCGAAACCATACTTTTTGCATGGATATTCGGTATTAAAAAGGGCTGGGCAGAAATTACTATGGGTGCCGATATTAAAGTACCGATATTTTTTAAATATGTAATACTTGTAGTAACCCCCGCATTACTGGGGTGGGTGCTTATTGCCAGTGTGCCCGATATAGCTGCTAAGATAAATAACGACGATACTAACAATAAAGAATGGTTTGCCGATGCTTACTATGCCGAAGATATGGGAGGCGAAACAGCCGTAGTAGATTCGGTTGCGCCACAATTTGTAAAGCTGGCTTTTGAAAACACAAAAAAAGTATATAATAAAGCGGCAGATAAAGTAAACACCGTTAGCTTTACCGATTATAAAACTTATACTTTTGAGGATGGGCAAACCACAACTGTAACCAAAGGACAGCCTGTTAACGCTAAAGATAAAATTGCCGAAGGCGAATTTACCAATAACGTATTTTATAAAACCATAGGCCGTACACTGCTGCTGTGCCTGTTTGTATTTTTAGCCGTAATGGTATATGCAGCATTTATTAAACGCAGAAAAGAAGGGAGGGTACACTCATGAAAACAGAAGCAATTATAACCATGGTAATAGCGCAGGGAACTGTTATAGCCGTTGCCGCCTATTTTTTTATTAAGGTTTTAACCATGAAGCCAAAGCCTGAGCCAGACTCTTATGAGGATAATGACGACGAAACCGAAAGGCAGGAAGAATAATAATAACCTAAATTATTCCCCGTTTTATAATCATTAATGCGCTGTGCATGTAATGACTTAAAAAACATGGCATACTATGCCAAAAACTTAATTGTTTTAATATTTTACCTTACTTTTGCCCATAAAATTTCTGTAATGTCGTTAAAGCGCGCCTATATAATTGTTATTCTTGTACTGCTGATAGACCAAATTTCTAAAATTTATATAAAAACCAATTTCAGGCTCGAAGAGTTTGTAAGGGTGTTTGGGTTGGACTGGTGGCAGATACGCTTTATAGAAAATGATGGTATGGCGTGGGGTGTAGAGATACCCTCTTACCTGGGTGGCAAGCTTACCCTAACCCTTTTCAGGATTGCTGCTGTGGGCGGTATAGGCTGGTGGCTTTATGATTCTGTAAAGAAACAATACTCAAATTACCTTATCGTTTCTATAGCACTTATACTTGCAGGGGCTTTTGGCAATATTATAGATTCTGTTTTTTATGGCGTGATATTCGACCATAGTAATGGGCAGGTAGCTACTTTGTTTGCCGATCAACCTTATGGCAGGCTTTTTCACGGTCGTGTGGTAGATATGTTTTACTTCCCGATAATACGCAATGCCCAGTTCCCAACATGGCTGCCACTTATTGGCGGAAAAACATTTTCTTTTTTCAACGCAATTTTTAACGTAGCCGATGCCGCAATATCCATTGGTATGGGCATACTGATTGTGTTTAACAAGAAGGCATTTGCGAAAAATTAATTGTTTGGTTTAAGGTCGCTGTTTACAGTTTTCAGGTACAGGAGTAATTTAAACATTAAACCATCCCTCATCATTGCGAGGAGAAATGACGAAGCAATCCCTGTTTGAGTGCTATTCCATTTCGACCGGGTAGGGAGAAATCTCTTTATGACTTTTGACATCACATCTTAAACAGATTGCCACGCTCCGTTGCACTACGCTCGCAATAACTGTGACTGCGACTGCGACTGAAAACTATAAACCGTTAACTAAAAAGATTCCTCAATTCCGCTGCACTTCATTCGGAATGGAACACTATTCCCGTCATTTCGAGGAGGAACTACGAAGCAATCCCCGTTTGAGTGCTCTTCCATTTCGACCGCAGGAGAAATCTCTTTATGACTTTTGACTTCACAACTTAAACAGATTGCCGCGCTACGTTGCACTACGCTTGCAATGACTGCGACTGCTACTGAAAACTGTAAACTGTAAACTATAAACCGTTAACTAAAAAGAGATTCCTCAAGTCCGCTGCGCTTCATTCGGAATGGTACAATAACCCGTAACACAAAACACGTAATTCTTAACCCGCAACACGTGACCCTTAAAACTCAAAGACCTGCTTTGGCGTAACACAATAATCAAGCGGAATATCATTCTCATCAATATCGCTGATACTATCTTCAGGCTCAAAGAAAGATAAGCCTACTTTAATCGCATCTTTTCTACATCCGGCTAAAAAACGGTCATAAAACCCTTTGCCATACCCTGTACGGTTGCCTTTTACATCATAGCCCAGCACAGGCACAAAAACAACGTCAAGTTTCTCTACAGGCACTTCAATACCATCTGCAGGCTCAGGAATGCCATAATGGTTTTTTACCAGCCGGGTATTATCCGTTAGCAGATAATGCTTCATAGCAGCATTTTCAAAATCAGATTTTGAGACTACAATTTCCTTATCCTTACCCGTCAGCAGGTGCAGTATAAACTCCGTCTGTATTTCTTTATGCGCTTCAATGGTAAGGAACAAGTGATAGTATATTTTATCCCAGATATTTAATTGCAGCAGGTTGTTAGCAATAGCAAGGCTTTTGTCTTCTACCTCATCCGTTGTCATTTCTTGGCGCAGTGCTTTATATTTTATACGTAAGTCTTTTTTGTTCATTTTTAATATAGTTTTCAGAAACAGGCATAAGCCAATAGCCATCAGGCAATAACAAAGAAAAAAATCTTTCTGTTCCCATTTCGACGTAAGGAGAAATCTCTTTACGATTTTAGACTTTTAGAATTTCGATCAAGAAAGATTCCTCAATTACGCTGCGCCTCATTCGGAATGGAATCTTCAAACACGAAACCTAAAACCAGAATCCAACTATAAACCATGTATAATGGTCTTTTGTTTCGGGCGACCAGCTATGCTTTACCTCTATAGGACCTATAATAGTTTCCAGACCATACCCCAATGCATAGCCGCTAAAATTAGGTATAGAAAACACCTGCCCTGTTTCATACAGGTTATGCCCAATATTAGCATAATTTGCAGTAATGTTCAAATGATTTTTCCGTAAAAATTCCCAATCTATACTTGCTACACCTTTTATATAACTGTTGCCGGAAAGGCTTAAAAAATCGTATCCGTAAAAGTGGCGGAAGTTATTGGTCATGTAATAGCCGTAACCGCCAAGTATAAAGTCGAAAAAGTTTACCGTACTCTCGCCAATGGCAAAACCCGACTCCGTCTGCAGGTTAAGTGTTAAACCCGGCAAAAGCCTTTTTGCCGTACCAGCCTCTGCCTTTAATATGGTAAGCGGATTAAATTTATTGGTATAATCTGACGATATAAGGTAAGATTTTGCCTCACCCGAAAGGTACCACCCTTCTTTAGGAAAGTACTTGTTATCATAAGAATCAAACATCAGATTGCCAAAAATTGAAAAGTAGTTACTGTCATCAAATACAGGCGAGTTCTCGCTCAAGGTCTCCGACTTTATTTTGAGGTGCTTTAGTTCTGCCCCCGCCCCTATCATAAACTTTTGGGCAAATATGGTTTGAAAATACACTTGGTTGGAAATATCTGTATAATCTATATTGACCGAGTTTAACCCAAGCTCCTCCAATAATTCTCCTTGGCTGAAATCTGTTGCTACATTACGGTTAAACCTGTTCATGGTAGAGCGGAAACCATAACTGATATGAAAACCGTTATCTATATAATAGTTAAACATATACCTGAAATTATCGCCCAAAATCACATCCAGCGAGGCAACGTCGTTACGCTTAAAAATTTTCTTTTGTGTAAGGTTAACCAAGATGGCACTTTTATAAAGCCCATCATAATGCAGCCCGAATTTAATGTAGCGGTTAACGGGATTTTCCTGTAGTTTAAGTTTTAATATTTCGCCATTTTCCCCCTCATCAAAACAATAAGATATTGCATTAAAATTTTGTGTTGCATTCAGGCTGTTAATCCCTTTATTAAATCTGTCGTAACTTATTTTAGTACCCGGTTTAAAATTAAGTTTACCAATAACATACGATTTTGTATAGTTTTCAAGTCCGCTTACATCAATCTGGTCAACGAGTAAAGAATCCTGTATCGTGATGTACTTTCTTTCTACAGGCTCGCCTGTGCCAAATGTTTTAAGGGTGTCCAGCATTTTCCTTGCAGCTTCTTCCCCTGTTTTTATAATAGCCCTCCCCTGATCAAAAGATATCACTGTAAAGGCAGATATATCCGGTTTAATATAAATGTCGGTAGCCTTTCGGTTCTCCTCCATCTTTTTAATCATCTGGTAATTATTTATCTGTACCAATACGCCTGTAGCACCGGATATTTCATCCCGGCTTTTAAGCCCGTCCTGAACATCTACCCCAATAATAATATCGGCACCCATTTTTTTAACCTCATCTATAGGGTAGTTATTGGTTACACCACCATCTATAAGCAGCCGCCCGTCAATTTCTACAGGAGAATATAACGACGGAAAAGCCCCGCTCGCCAAAATAGCATCGGGCAGTATGCCTTGCCTCAGTACTATTTCTTCCCCGGTTTCTATATCGGTGGCAATACACACAAAAGGTATGGGCAACTTATCAAAATCACGCACATGCCGCACGTGGTCAGTCAGGCGGTTAATGGTAGTGTAGTTGTACAGCCCCTTAGATAGTGCTGTGGGGAAACCAAGCTTAAACCGTTTGAACGGCAGGGTAAGCGCATAGGTTTCATCATTTCTTTTCTCAAAAAAACTCTTTGCACCCCTTGGGGTATAATCCCTGATTAGTGCATCAGAATCGAGTAAATTAAAAATAGAGTCCAGCTCCTTCGCCGAATAGCCCGCGGCATACAGCCCTCCTATAATAGCCCCCATGCTGGTACCGCCAATATAAGATACTTCTATACCCGCCTCTTCAAGCACCCGAAGCACCCCAATGTGGGCAAGCCCTTTTGCCCCGCCACCACTAAGCACTACGCCTATTTTGGGCTTCTTTACAGGAGCATTGATATTGTTATCCTGCCCTGCCACAGTGCCATAAAGCAAAACACATAAAAGCAGGGAGATTAACTTTTTCATTATTGATTTTTTGATTGATAGAATTCTGTAATCTTGCGGGCTTTGCTGGGACCTATAACCTTGGCAATATCTTCTTCAGGTGCAGCTGAGAGCCTTTTAACCGACTTAAACTGCTTTAGCAGCGTTACCATTGTTTTTTCGCCTATGCCCGGTATAGTTTCTATAGACGTTTGCAGGGCACTCTTACTACGCTTATCGCGGTGAAAGGTTATCCCAAAGCGGTGCGCCTCGTTACGCAGGTGCTGTATAATTTTAAGCGTTTCTGATTTTTTGTCCAGATACATAGGTACAGAGTCACCCGGATAGTATATTTCTTCCAGCCTTTTCGCAATGCCTAATATAGTGATTTTTCCCCTTAAGCCCAACTGCTCCAGGCTTTTTAAAGCTGAAGATAACTGCCCTTTACCCCCATCTATAATAATAAGCTGCGGCAGGGGTTCGTTTTCCTCAAGCAAACGCCTGTACCTACGGAAAACTACTTCTTCCATAGAGGCAAAATCGTTAGGGCCTTCTACCGTTTTTATATTAAAATGGCGGTAGTCTTTTTTGCTCGGCTTGCCGTCTTTAAACACAACGCAGGCAGCAACAGGGTTAGTACCCTGAATGTTACTGTTATCAAAACATTCTATATGGCGTGGCTCTTCGGGCAGGCGCAGGTCTTTTTTCATCTGTGCCATAATACGGTTAGTATGCCTGTCAGGGTCAACTATTTTTATCTGCTTTAACTGATCCATCCTGTAGTAGCGGGCGTTGCGATCGCTAAGGTCAAGAATCATCTTCTTGTCGCCCAGCTTAGGTACAGTAACATTAACCTCTTCCCCCAGTTCTACCGGGAAAGGCACAAGCACCTCTTTAGAGCGTAGCTGAAAACGCTCCCTTAGCTCTACAATAGCTATTTCCAGCAGTTCCGCATCCGGCTCGTCCAGCTTTTTCTTTATCTCCATAGTATGCGAACGGATGATTGCCCCATGCGATACCTGTATAAAATTAATGTATGCCATGCTTTCGTCGCTCACTATGGTAAACACGTCAACATTAGCTATGCGGGGGTTAAATACCGTACTGCGGGACTGGTAGTTTTCCAGTATCTCTATTTTTTCTTTGATTTTCTGTGCCTCTTCAAACTTCATATCGGCGGCAAGTTGCTGCATGTGTACCTTAAAATCTTTAAGGCTTTGTTTAAAGTTGCCTTTGAGTATTTCACGTATGGCATTTACCTGCTCCTGATAGTTCTCCAACGATTCCAGCCCTTCACACGGGCCTTTGCAGTTCCCTATATGAAATTCAAGGCACACCTTATACTTACCCGAAAGTATATTGCTCTCATTAAGGTCGTAATTGCAGGTGCGCAGCGGATAAAGTTCTTTGATAAGGTCGAGTAGGGTGTGTACAGTTTTAAACGAGGTATAGGGCCCAAAATATTCCGACCCATCCTTTATAACCCTGCGGGTAGAGAATATGCGCGAAAAAGGTTCTTTCTTAATGCATATCCAGGGATAGGTTTTATCGTCTTTCAGCATCACGTTATAGCGTGGCTGCAGTTTCTTGATAAGGTTATTTTCCAGCAGCAGGGCTTCGCTCTCGGTAAGTACCACAATGTGCTTTATAGTGGCAATTTTGCGCACCATAACGCGTATGCGTCCGGTATCATGAACCTTGTTAAAGTAAGACATCACCCGCTTTTTAAGGTTCTTTGCCTTACCTACATACAGCAGTTTCTCATCCTTATCAAAATACTGATACACCCCCGGGCTGTCCGGCAGTGTCTGTATCTGTAATTCTAAAGGCGTCTGCATGTTGCAAAGTTAAGGATAATTACAAACTACATCCATAAAAACTTATAGGTTAAATTATTGTTAATTACAATTTTAATATATTTACAAAACAAATAATTATTTAACAATTATGTGGGTAGCCGAACAAAAAAAATTCCATAGTGAGCATACAGATTTAACTAAGTATTTTATTGAAAAATTAAAGCAACAAGTAGATTATGATGAAATTATATCCAATAGGCATCGAACAACTAATGGTTATACATTAGTTAGCGAAATTGTTGAAGTTAGTAAACTTACACTAAAGAGGATAAAATCTATTCATCGTCTTATTAGCCTTATTAATGAATCCAAGTCAAAAGAAATAAAATCAAGTATAACAAACGATTTTATTCTAAAGAAATACCATTCAGATATTATAGAATATTACAAAAATATCGATGGTAAAAAACTTAAAGATAATCAACAATACTTAACAGATATATTACACCAATCAATAATTAATTCAAAAAGATTAGAAAGTAAATACCTTAATAATATAATGGTAGAATTGAAATTAATAGATTTTGATTCAGATGAATTTGAGAGAAATGCTAAAAAAATAGATCAAATAATAGAATGCTTAATCCCATACCTTATATTTAAAGGATATTCAGCAATGAGTATTAGTGATATATCTTTTAGATTTATTGAAAAAGCAGGTGGAAATAAAATTCCAATAAGAATTGTAAACAAATTCAGAAATAAGCTCTCGGATTATCAATTTTTATTGCGAACTTCTAAGAATAGCTTCGAAATAAATGTCATTAAGGAGTATTTATCTAATAGAGAGGTTTTTTTTAAAGAAGTTGGATTTAATGAAATAAAAAATAACTACTTCTTCGATAGTCCGGTAAATGAGGAGGCTACCTTTTTGTTAATAAATAAATCTACTATTGACCCTCATAATTATTTACGTAACTTATATGAAGTGTGTTTAAAAAAATATGTGATTTCAAAAGATCGTATGGATTTATCTTCATTAAATGACTTTTTTGAAAGGGTTTTTTGGAAGTTTAATACAACTACTCACAATTTTCAAAAATCAAGTTTCAACATCGACCCAATTAATGTTTCTAAAAGAAAAAGTACTTTAATTGATACATTACAAAAATTAAGTAAATCTTATGACTATGTATTTGAAGAAAAATCAAGTATACCATATATAGGTTCTATTGCAGACAGCTTGTATTACTATAATTTAGCTTTAGGATCAAAATCCATTGAAAATTCATTGTCTCTAATGTGGACCTCTCTGGAAACTCTTTTGCCATATAGAATGAAAGACAATGACATTATGAATGTACAGCACTTTGTTTCCAAATCATTAGGTGTTGGGGTAATTGGCAGGGAAGTCACATCATTTGCACTAAGATATTATAATAGCAATTGGGTTAATAGTAATGCTTTAAATGATTTGGGAATTGCAACAAACTATATAAATTATAAAACTGGTATAAAAATATATCTTGAATGGTTAACACTAAACTATGCTGAACATCCAGACCCTTATAATATCTTAAAATTAAACTCGAATTTGCTATGCAGTGATTTTTGTATATTAAATGATAGATATAATGGAAAAAAAAGCACTACTGTTCAGTATTGGATTGATAAAATAAAATCATCTGAATTAGCAATAACATATCAACTAGATAGAATTTACTTACATAGAAATCAGATTGTTCATTCAGGTAAGTTTATAAATGAATATTCAAATCTTTGGAGTCATTTAGAATGGTATGTTGGAAAATTGCTGTCGTACTGCATATTGTCTTATTTTGAACTTGAAGACAAATCGAAGTTCAGTAAAACTGAGGTTTTTTATAGTCTTGAAGCATATACAGAAAACCTTAAAAACCAGCTTAAGAATAATAGAGATAAAAAAATTTGTGATATAGGTTTTTTATATGATGATATTTTAAAGCAATCATGGCAATTTTTTTAATATTATTTTTACCATTCATAAAACAGCTTATGCCACAAAAAAACTTAACGCTTTTAAAAGAAACCATATTACCGGGCGAGGGTAAAATACTCACTATGGAAATTGCCCGCCTGCACACCACCACCAAGCTGAAAGTACCCGTTATAGTTGAACGTGCCAAAACAGACGGCCCTGTTGTACTTTTTAGTGCCGGACTGCACGGCGACGAGATAAACGGAACCGAAATAGTCCGCCAGCTTATTGTACGGAAAATAAATAAACCTAAAACAGGTACTATAATCTGCATACCGGTTATTAATGTGTTTGGATTTGTGAATAAAAGCAGGGAATTTCCCGACGGGCGCGACCTCAACAGGGTTTTCCCGGGCAGTAAAAGCGGGTCTTTGGCAAGCCGCTTTGCCTATTATCTTTTAGAGGAGATAATACCCCATGTAGATTACTGTGTAGATTTTCATGCCGGGGGCGCAAGCCGCTTTAACGCTCCGCAGATACGTATTGTACCCAACAACGAAGAGCTGAAACAGCTTGCCGATGTGTTTAACGCACCGTTTACACTATACTCTAAAAATATAACAGGTTCGTTTCGCAGTGCGTGCGATAAACTGGGTGCAAAAATGCTGCTTTTTGAAGGCGGTAAATCGCTTGATATTAATAAGGATATAGCCGAAGAAGGTGTGCAGGGCGCAAAAAGGCTGCTGCATCATTTGGGTATGCTCTCTGCAAAGAAAAACATTACCAAGCCTAAAAAACCGTCTATCTATATCGAAAAATCAGGGTGGGTACGGGCAAAATACTCAGGGCTTTTCCACAACATTACACCCATTAGCAAATATGTTGAAAAAGGAGATATAATGGGCTATATAACCGACCCATACGGAAGTTTTGAACATAAAGTAAAAGCTACTGAAAGTGGCTATATCATCAACACTAACGATGCCCCTATAGTATATCAGGGCGACGCTATATTCCATATTACACAGGATTTAACCGAATAGGAAGCCTGCTTAAAACAAATAACCCCAAAATTTTTACTTTTTTGGGGTTATTTAGTAATATGTCTGCATAACTATCGCTGCATGTTTTTGGCCTCTATGCTCATAGTAGCATGGGGTACCAGTTTAAGCCTTTCCTTACCAATTAATTTCCCCGTTACCTTGCACACACCGTAGGTTTTATTCTCTATACGGATAAGCGCGTTTTTAAGGTCGCGGATAAATTTTTCCTGGCGGATGGCCAATTGTGAGTTAGCTTCCTTGCTCATGGTTTCGCTGCCTTCTTCAAACGCTTTAAAGGTAGGCGACGTATCGTCTGTACCATTATTAAGGTCGTTCATATAGGCACTGCGGATTAAATCCAGGTCAGCTTTAGCTTTCTCAATTTTTTTACTTATTAGTTCCTTAAACTCTGCAAGGTCAGCGTCAGAGTATCTTATTTGCTCATCTACCATTTTCAACTATTTTGAAATTAATACTAAGGTTTTTATCTCGTCAAATTCTATTTCTGTTCCGTTTTCAACTTCTTCTTTAAATATAAGGGCATCAGTCAGCGTTTCCGATTTTATGTACTCCTCATTCGCCTTTACCGCCTGCTCAAGTGTTTCATTCTTTTGCAGGTAAATGGTAATCCTGTCGGTTACTTCAAATCCTGAATCCTTACGGATGTTCTGTATCCTGTTTACAAGCTCCCTGGCAATCCCTTCCTTCTTCAGTTCATCGGTTATGGTAATATCCAGTGCTACCGTAATTCCGTTAGCGTTAGCTACCAGCCATCCCTCAATATCCTGCGAAGTTATCTCTACATCTGCTGATGTTAAGTTAATCATTTTTCCTGATACTTCAACATCTATGCCTCCGGTTTTCTCTATCTGGGCTATCTCTTCCTGCCCGAAATTTTGTATCTGTTTAGAAATCAATCCCATATCTTTACCAAAACGTGGGCCAAGTGCTTTAAAATTAGGCTTTATCTGTTTAACCAGCACACCCGATGCATCGTCTATCAGCGCTATTTCCTTAACGTTTACCTCTGCTTTTATTAGCTCTTCTACCGCCTTAATCTCTTCCTGCTGTTTAGCATCAAGTACCGGAATCATTACCTTTTGCAGCGGCTGGCGAACTTTTATCATCTCCTTTTTGCGCAGCGACAATACTAACGATGAAATGGTCTGCGCTTTCTCCATCCTGCTTTCCAGCGATTTATCAACAAAGTTTTCAGCATACTGCGGAAATTCGGCCAAATGTACGCTCTCAAAACTTTCTAACTGTGAAGCCTGTGTTAAATCTTTATACAGCCTGTCCATAAAAAACGGAGCTATGGGCGCACCCAGTTTTGCTACAGTTACAAGGCAGGTGTACAGGGTTTGGTAGGCAGCTATTTTGTCCTGTGCATACTCGCCTTTCCAGAAACGGCGGCGGCACAGCCTAACATACCAGTTACTCAGGTTCTCCTGCACAAAGTCGGATATTGCCCTTGCAGCCCTTGTAGGCTCATAATCGGCATAAAAACTGTCTACATCTTTTATAAGCGTGTTAAGTTCGCTCAGTATCCAACGGTCTATCTCCGGTCTTTCGTTAAGCGGAATTTCAGGCTCGGTAAATGTGAAATTATCAATATTAGCATAGAGTGCAAAGAACGAGTAGGTATTATACAGCGTCCCGAAGAACTTGCGGCGCACCTCTGCCACGCCCTCTATATCAAACTTAAGGTTATCCCAGGGGTTAGCGTTGGCTATCATGTACCAGCGTGTAGCATCGGGACCATACTCGGCAAGCGTTGTAAAAGGATCTACAGCGTTGCCCAGTCTCTTACTCATCTTGTGTCCGTTCTTGTCTAAAACAAGCCCGTTGCTCACCACGTTTTTATAAGCTACTTTATCAAACACAAGCGTACCTATAGCGTGCAGTGTGTAGAACCATCCGCGTGTCTGGTCAACCCCTTCGGCAATAAAGTCGGCAGGGAAAGCCTCGCTGTTGTCTATCAGTTCTTTATTTTCAAACGGATAATGCCATTGTGCATACGGCATTGCGCCACTGTCAAACCATACATCTATCAGATCGGCTTCACGCTTCATCGGTTTGCCCGATGGCGATACCAGTGTAATAGCATCAACCACATTTTTATGGAGGTCGACTAAGTTGTAGTTCTCCTCGCTCATGTTGCCCGCCTCAAACCCTTTAAACGGATTTTCCTGCATAAGTCCGGCAGCTATGGCTTTTTCTATTGCGTTATACAGCTCTTCAACAGAGCCTATAAGTACTTCTTCAGTTTTATCTTCCGTACGCCATATCGGCAGCGGAATACCCCAGTAGCGGGAACGACTAAGGTTCCAGTCGTTGGCGTTTTTAAGCCAGTTGCCAAAACGCCCCTCGCCCGTAGCCTTTGGCTTCCAGTTAATGGTATCGTTCAGGTCGGACATACGCTCCTTAACATCGGTCACCTTTATAAACCAGCTATCCAGCGGATAATATAAAAGCGGCTCATCCGTCCTCCAGCTATGCGGATAGCTGTGTACATATTTTTCTACCTTAAAGGCTTTGTTCTCTTCTTTTAGCTGTATGGCAATTTCCACATCAACCGATTTCTCGGGAGCGGTACCGGCATCATAATACTCATTCTTAACATACTTACCGCTAAGATCACCCATCCCCTTTATAAAACGTCCCTGCATATCTACAAGCGGCACAGGGTTTCCGTTAGCATCCAGCACGAGCATAGGCGGTACTTCGGGTTTGGCTTCTTTAGCTACTTTGGCATCATCGGCACCAAAAGTAGGTGCGGTGTGTACTATACCTGTACCATCTTCGGTAGTAACAAAATCGCCCGATATTACCCTAAAGGCATTCTCAGCGTTTTGATAGGGCAGTACATAAGGCAATAACTGCTCATAGCGGATGCCTACTAAGTCTTTACCTTTAGCTTCTGCCAGTATTTTGTATGGGATTTTTTTATCGCCTTCTTTATAGTCGGTAAAATCAGTATCTACGGTTGCTTCAAAAAAGTTTTTACCAAACTGCTTACCCATAAGGTTTTTAGCCAATACTACATTTATCGGCTGAAAAGTATATTGGTTAAACGTCTGCACCAAAACATAATCAATGTTAGGGCCAACAGTTAAAGCGGTATTTGACGGAAGAGTCCACGGGGTGGTTGTCCAAGCCATAAAATGCACATCGCCAAAACCTTTAAAAGCTTGTGGCAAGCTATCCGGCAAGGTTTTAAATTGTGCTACAATGGTAGTATCGGTTACATCGCGGTAAGCACCGGGCTGATTTACTTCATGCGAGCTTAGCCCTGTACCTGCTTTTGGCGAATACGGCTGTATTGTATAGCCTTTGTATAAAAGCCCTTTATCATAAATCTGTTTCAGCAGCCACCAAACCGACTCCATGTATTTTGGCTTATAGGTTACATAAGGGTCGTTCATATCTACCCAGTAGCCCATTTTTTCGGTAAGGTCATTCCATACATCAGTATAGCGCATTACGGTGCGTTTACACGCTTCGTTATATTCTTCTACCGATATTTTTGTACCTATGTCCTCTTTAGTAATTCCAAGCTCTTTTTCAGTACCCAGCTCTACGGGCAGTCCGTGGGTATCCCATCCCGCCTTACGCTTTACCTGAAACCCTTTTTGGGTTTGGTAACGGCAAAAAATATCTTTAATGGCACGTGCCATAACGTGGTGAATACCGGGCAGCCCGTTAGCACTTGGCGGCCCCTCATAAAAAACATATTGCGGTTTACCCTGGCGGGTAGTTACACTCTTATCAAAAACATTCTCTTTCTTCCAGAACTCAAGGATTTCTCCGGCTACTGTAGGCAGGTCAAGTCCTTTATATTCAGTAAACTTCTTACTCATTATAATACCTTCTAAAAATCAATTTTGCGAAAGTAATGATTTTTTTTATGTAATGGTAAAAATGGTTTTATGATGTAGGGTTAAATAACGGTTTCGCTTATTTTTACTTATAATAAAAAGGAAACTTAAAAATCAACAGTAATCTGTACAATCAAAATTTTATATTTACAGATTAATAATCATCTAAATTCAAATATGGGGAAAATAGCAACTAATATAACAGAACAGATTGAGAGGTTGCGGAACAGAGGAATGATATTAGATTATGACGATGATAAAATTAAAGAAGTACTACTTGATATAGGCTATTACCGTTTAGGATTTTACTGGAATCCGTTTGAAATAAATAAAGAACATGAATTTCATAAAGGGTCTACCTTTTCAAGTGTAGTAACACTATATTATCTTGATGTTGATTTAAGGCATCTACTATTAAAATATATAAACAGAATAGAAATTAACTTTCGTACTAAACTTGTTTACTATGTTTCCAATAAATACAAAAACTCCCCTACCTGGTTCATAGATCCAAAAGTTGTAAACAGCGATTTTGTAAATGCCATCAGCAAACATTATAATCCGCATTTTATAAAGAACAACAGAACGATACAATTACATCACAAAAATAATATTAATGATAAGTATGCTCCGGCATGGAAAACTTTAGAATTCTTTACTTTTGGAGCTATCCTAAAAATTTATAAATGTTTAATAGAAGAAGATATAAAGAACAGAATAGCTAATCAATACGGCATAAGAAACATAAACAAATTCATTAACCTCATGGAAACAATTGTTTTTGTAAGGAATACCTGTGCACATGGCGGTGTATTATTTGACCTGAAGACCCCTAAAGGTATTGCAATGATACCCGGATTAAACTTTAATCAAAACAACCGCCATTCACTTGACTCATCAATAAAAATAATACTTTTAATTTTGAGCTATATATCTGGAAAGAGAAAAAAAGATCTTGAAAGTGAAATAAATTTACTTTTTCAAAAACATAAAAATAATGAAATCATCAAAACACTTATTGAAAAGGAAATAGGATATAAGTATGAAGATTAATAGTTTTTTTATTCAAGAGAA
Source organism: Dyadobacter sp. (assembly GCA_052038845.1). Lineage (GTDB taxonomy): Bacteria > Bacteroidota > Bacteroidia > Flavobacteriales > Flavobacteriaceae > Flavobacterium. Next base: position 20,680 of record JBQGDD010000174.1, read on the forward strand.
TGTTGTATATTTGCAGTATATAAAGTGCCCCATTAGTCTATTGCATTAATGCTGCACTCTAAAAAAATAATTGAAACCCGGACATGCTCCGGGTTTTTTATTTTCGTGAAATTGACTTGGGCGTTCAGCCCATACCCTACTTCCTCTTAAGATATTTATCGGCTTCGCTATATGGTATTAGCAATTCCTTTTGCTGCTCGGCATAAGAAGCTATTTCATAGGCATTGTAGTAAAGCAGCAATCCGTCTTCCTTAAAAAAGATGTTTAACGGCAGGGCATATACCTCATCTTCAAAAAGCAGCCCTGTAGCATTAATTGACCTGTTAGCAGGAATTTTAAATTTCTCCCTGAATTTTTGCTCTGCATAGTCAGTAAACTCCTTTGCATTGGTAAAAATATCTTCATAGGTTAAAGACTTACCCGTTTGCGGGTCAAATAATAACGACCTGTTGCCTGCATACCCGTGCGCACCGCCTGTGTAGGTATAATGCTCCATAGTAATGTTTATTATACTGTCGGTAATATAAGTAACCTCAGCATCTATTTTAGCTTCCCAGCCCAGTGCCTCGTTAGGAAAGTCCTTTCTAAGCTCTTCATACGATTCTAAGAACGAAGCCATAAGCGCATCATAATTGCTTGCCGTATAGGGTTTTTCTCCAAAAAAAACTATGCTCCTTACTGTATTAAACAGCTTTTTGTTAATACTGTCGCCGGCTACAGTGCCAACCTCAGCAACAGGAACATTTATAGTTACGGCAGGGCAGTTATCGCTGCAGCCTACCTCACTTTTTTTCTCGTAATGTTCTGTTTCAAAAGCTAATGCAGCACTTTCGGTTTCTGCGGTATCCTTTTCCTTTTTATCATCTCCGCAGCCCGTAATTAAAAAAGCCACGCATATAAAGCTCAAAAATCGTTTCATATACAGTAAGTAAGTGTTATTGTTTTGTAAAAGGGCAAAATAGCCATAGTCACGTGAACAAATTACAGTAAATTTGCCGTAATTATAATGATAAGACACTTAAATTATATGAAATTTAACACTAAAACCATTCACGGGGGGCAACACCCTGACCCATCAACCGGAGCCGTAATGCCACCGGTATACAACACATCAACCTTTGTACAAAAAAGCCCGGGCGTACACGGCGGGTACGAATACAGCCGTGCGGCAAACCCTACGCGTACCGCACTGGAAAATGCTTTGGCAAGTATAGAAAACGGTACACGCGGACTCGCATTTTCTTCGGGGCTTGCAGCGATTGATACGGTAATGAAACTGCTAAAACCTAATGACGAGGTTATTGCGATGGACGACCTGTATGGCGGTACGTATCGTATGTTTAGCCGTATTTACAGTGAGTTTGGCATTAAGTTTCACTTTGTAGATATGAACGACCTTGATAAATTCAAATCGCTCATCAACGAAAACACCAAACTGGTGTGGGTAGAAACCCCAACCAACCCATTAATGAAGTTAGCCGATATTGCCGCTATCGCTAAAATTACTAAAGAAAAAAACCTGCTTTTTGCAGTAGATAATACATTTGCAACGCCATACTTACAGCAGCCTTTGGATATGGGTGCTGATATTGTAATGCACAGTGCTACAAAATACCTTGGCGGACACAGCGACGTTATTGCCGGAGCACTAATAGTAAAAGATGAAGAACTTGGCGAAAAACTACATTTCGCACAATTTGCCACAGGGGGTACATTAGGCCCGCAGGATTCTTACCTTGTGCTAAGGGGTATAAAAACCCTGCACTTAAGAATGCAGCGCCATTGCGAAAACGGGCAAAAAGTTGCCGAATATTTAGAAAATCACCCAAAGGTGAAGAGGGTATATTACCCGGGGCTTAAGAGCCACCCGTTTTATGACATTGCCGAAAAGCAGATGAAAGGCGGTTTTGGCGGTATGGTATCGTTTACATTTACATCGGGTAAAAAGGAAGACTCTGTTACGTTTTTGGAAGATTTAAGAGTGTTTACCCTTGCAGAATCTTTAGGCGGTGTAGAATCTTTAGCGAACCACCCTGCTTTAATGACGCACGCTTCTATACCCGAAGATAAACGAAGAGAACTGGGCATTACTGATGATTTGGTTAGGCTAAGTGTAGGTGTAGAAGATGCTGAAGACCTTATTGCGGATTTGGAGCAGGCTTTTGGGAAGTAGTTAGTTGTCAGTTTTTAGTTGACGGTTAACAGTCACAGTGAGCAGTATTAGTTTACAGTAAGCAGTCACAGTAAGCAGCAGTTCCATTCCGAATGAAGCGCAGCATAACTGAGGAATCTCAACATTAGTCGAAAGTTGGAAAGCATTGCCTGTAGGCTTATTGCCTTCCGACTTTAAAATAAAGAATCGGCAATAAAAAATACACATATTTGGGAAAAATGTATATTTGCCGTAATTTCACGAAAACGTTTTCTTAAATCTTAAAATCTTTAAAGTATGAGTGATAGCATACAGTCTTATATGGACATCGTTTCTAAGAGAAACCCCAACGAACCTGAATTTTTGCAGGCGGTGCACGAAGTAGCCGAAACGGTAATCCCGTTTATTGAAAACAACCCTAAATACCAGGGCAAAATGCTGCTGGAAAGAATGGCAGAGGCAGAAAGGGTAATTATATTTCGTGTAAACTGGCTGGACGATAAAGGACAGGTACAGGTAAACAGGGGTTACAGGATTCAGATGAATTCGGCTATCGGGCCATATAAAGGAGGTATTCGCTTTCACCCATCGGTTAATTTAAGCATTTTAAAATTCCTTGCTTTTGAGCAGACTTTTAAAAACAGCCTTACTACCCTGCCAATGGGCGGCGGTAAAGGTGGTGCAGATTTTAACCCTAAAGGAAAATCGGACAACGAAATCATGAAATTCTGCCAGAGCTTTATGACAGAGCTTTCCAAACACATTGGCGCAGATACCGATGTTCCTGCGGGAGATATTGGTGTTGGCGGCCGTGAGGTTGGCTACATGTTCGGTCAGTACAAAAGGCTGCGTAATGAGTTTACAGGAGTACTTACGGGTAAAGGAATAAGCTTTGGCGGTTCGTTAATACGCCCCGAAGCTACAGGCTACGGCTGTGTGTATTTTGCACAGAGTATGCTGGCAACACAGGAAAAAAGCTTTGTAGGCAAAAGGGTGGTAATATCAGGTTCGGGCAACGTGGCGCAATATGCTGCCGAAAAAGCCATGCACCTGGGGGGTAAAGTAGTTACTTTTTCTGATTCATCAGGATATATATATGATGAAGAAGGTATAGACGAAGAAAAACTTGCCCATGTTATGGAAATTAAAAATCTTAATTACCAAAGGATAAGCGAATATGTAAAACGATACCCAAATGCTAAATATGTAGAGGGAGGAAAACCATGGGAAATTGCCTGTGATGTTGCCCTGCCATGCGCTACACAAAATGAACTTAACGGCGAGGAAGCAGATATGCTGATAGAAAACGGCTGTACCTGTGTGGCAGAAGGTGCTAATATGCCCTGCACGCCAGAGGCTGTTATTGCTTTTCACAGGGCAAAAATATTATTTGCGCCCGGTAAAGCGTCAAACGCGGGGGGTGTGGCAACATCAGGTTTAGAGATGTCGCAAAACTCACTGCGCCTTTCCTGGACAAGGGAAGAGGTTGACGAAAGGCTTAAAATGATTATGGCTAACATACATGAAGCATGCCTTACTTATGGTACTCAAGATGATGGTTACATAGACTATGTAAAAGGTGCTAATATTGCCGGCTTTGTAAAAGTGGCCGATGCCATGCTGGCACAGGGAGTGGTATAACTTTTAGTCTTTAAAAAAATAAAAAGGGGCTGTCTCAAAAGGACAGCCTCTTTTTATTTTTACCTTTAAAATACAAAAACTGCAATAAATGCGTTTAGCTTATATTTGTTGTCAAATTTAAGTACTGATGAAAAAAATTGCGTTTTTAGTAACCCTTTTGCTTTCGGTTATGCTAACCGCACAGGAAAACCGATCCTGGGGCAGTTATTTTTCATACAATAATATTGTAGATATGACACAGTCGGGCGACAGGGTGTATGCTGCAGGTGAAAGTGCCATGTTTTTTCAGAATGTTAATAACGGCGAGCTTAAAACCATCACGTCGGTTGACGGGCTAAAGGCAGAGAGCATCAGTACAATATACTATAGCAGTACGTTTAATAAAACACTGGTAGGCAACAGTAACGGTCTGCTGCTTATTATAAACGCCGATAATACTATTACCTCAAAAATCGACATCGTACAGGAAACTACTATACCTGCCAACATCAAAAAAATAAACAATATAAGCGAGCATAAAGGTATTGCCTACATTGCCTGCGATTTTGGCATTACCACACTAAACCTTACTACGCTTAAGTTTGGAGATTCTTACTATATCGGTCCAGGCGGGCAAAAAATAAAGGTTTTTCAGGCAGCAGTGGTAGATAATATTATATATGCCGCTACAGAAAACAATGGGTTACGTGCAGGCGACCTTAATAACCCCAACCTTGTTGACTTTTCCCAATGGGTGGAGGCATCGCCCGGTAACTGGCTTACGGCAACTACACACAGCGAAAGGCTGGTAGCATCATATATTAACAACAGTGTACTGCTGTACTTTCCTGAGGGGAACTATTTTGGGGTACTGGCGACGGGCAGCAGGCCTGTAACCGACCTTAATTCTTCGGGTAATTACCTTGTAGCTACATCTGAAACTGATGTGTTTGTTTTTAACGCAGGTTTGCAAATGGTTGCCCATGTTACCCAAATGCCCAACCATACTGTAACATTTACAAGCGGCTCTGTAGTTAATGAAAGGCTTTATATTGGTACTCGCGAAAAAGGCGTTTTTTCTGCCCCGCTAAACAATACTTTTTCTTTTACCAACATTACCCCTGCCGGGCCGGAGCGAAACGAGATATTTTCTATGCATAAATCAAACAACGCGCTTTGGGCGGTATATGGTGCTTATGATTATGACCATAACCCCTACCCGCTGCAGTATGGCGGTATAAGCAGGCTTAATGGCAATGGGTGGTTTACTATCCCTAACGAGCAGGCTTTTTCGGCAGCATCAATTTCAGATATTACCACTGCGCCAAACAACGGAAACATCGTTTATGCATCTTCATACCATTCAGGTCTTATTAGGATTGATGGCGAATCTCCGGCAATATTATACAACAACACAAATACAGGCAGTAACGGACTGGAAAGCATGAATACCGGAGGTGAGCCAAGCATAAGGGTTAACACCCCAACGTTTGACGGCAATGGCAACCTGTGGGTAACCAATGGGCGTGTAGAAAGACCACTGAAAGTATTAAGGAGCGACAACCAGTGGATATCTTATAACTTTAACGATATTACCAGCAATACAACGGGCGACAACTACGAACAGATAGTGATAGACCGCAATAATACCAAATGGATTGCTACCCGCCTTAATGGTGTGGTTGCGTTTAATGAAAACCTCAACAATAAGTCTATTGTCATAAATGTTGGTAACGGAAACCTGCCTAACAGGTACGTTAAATCGCTTGCGATAGATAATAACGGCAGGCTGTGGATTGGCACAGTAAGGGGGCTGAGGGTTTTGCCCAGTGTAGATAGCTTTACTACCGAAAATGAACTTACTACAAACGCCATTATTATAATTGATGATGATTTGGCACAAGAGCTTATGTATGAACAGACTGTTACTGATATTGAAGTTGACGGCTCTAACAACAAATGGCTGGGCACTACAGCCGGGGCTTTTTTGGTTTCGCCAGACGGGCAACGTACACTTTTCCATTTTACAAAAGAGAACTCGCCCCTACCGAGTAATATTATTAATGATATAGCCATTGACCATACTACGGGTGAGGTTTTTTTTGCTACCGATAAAGGGCTTGTGTCTTACAGAGGTACTTCTACCGCAGGAGAAGATAACCTGAATAATGTATATGTGTACCCTAACCCTGTGCGCCCCGGTTTTGACGGCGAAGTGAAAATAAGCGGGCTTATGGATAATGTAAACCTGAAAATAACCGATATAGAGGGCAACCTTGTTTTTGAAACAACATCTGAAGGAGGAACGGTTACCTGGGATACCAGTGCCTTTGGCAGGTACAAAGTACGCTCCGGTGTTTATATGATTTTTATAGCATCTGACGATGGTACTAAAACCAAGGTTAAAAAAGTAATGATTATACGATAACTGTAATACATCCAAAGTGCTCGTTAAAACCAAAGCTATTGTAATCAGTTCATTACGCTATCAGGAGAAAAGCCTGATTGTGAAATGTTTTACCGAGTCGGACGGGTTGAAGTCGTACTACATAAGGGATGCTTTTACTTCAAAAAAAAGCAGCCAGAAAATGGTATATTTCCGGCCGCTTAACCTTATTGCCATAGAGGCTTCTCACAAAAACAAAGGCACTTTAGAGTATATTAAAGAGGTGCGTATTGCCCAGCCCTATACCTCTATAAGCGGGGATATTGCTAAAACAACCATCGCTATTTTTATATCAGAGGTGCTGCACCACTGCATTAAGGAAGAAGAGAAGAACCAGTCACTATATTCTTTTTTAGAAACCGCCCTGCTGTGGCTGGACAGCCATAGCGAAACTGCTAATTTTCACCTGATACTATTGTTGGAGGTAACCAAGTTTTTAGGCTTTTATCCTGAAAATACGTTAGAAAGTGCTGCTTTTTTTGAAATGACCGATGGTGTTTTTACGCCCTATGAATCGCTTACCTGCCTTTCGGCAGGTGAAACAGCATTATTAAAAAAGCTTATGCAGCTAAAGTTTGATAACAGTACAAAGGCTTTCCATGTTACCGAACGCCACACGCTTTTAAAAATACTTATGGATTATTACGTCTTTCACCTTGATGGGTTTAAGCGACCAAAATCGTTAGAAGTACTTAGGGAGGTTTTTAGCTAATCTTTTTCGACAACTTTAAATATCTCTTCAAGAGTATCTTTATGCTCCGTATATTTATAATAATTTCTCTCTCTTAAAATTGAGCCTAATAATAAATCGTTCTTTTGTTCTTTACTCCCACCTTCCTTATTAAGGCAAAGAAGATGAGTTAAAAGAACTTCATAAAACTTATTCATGTAATAGCTTTTATAACTTACAGCACCTTCATCTATATTTATTATCATTTCAAAATCAGGAAAAGAAAATTCGTTATATTGATAATAGGATTGGCTGTTAAATTTTGGAAAAAGAGTAATAAACCTCATAGCCTCTGCTGTATTTGGCGGATTGGCTATATTAATATAGCCCCATATACTTTTTCCGCATAAATTCATACATTTAAGGAAAAAAATTCCTTTTTCTGTATCATCTTTCAGCATATAATCATTTAAAGTGAAATTAACTTTTGAAAAATCAAAAGGTTGATTTTTGTTCCCCACAGCAGAAAAAAGCATTCCGTAATAGTTATCTACAAGTTCATAGTGTGGAATATCTTTTTGCCTGAGACTATCAATAAGTTTATTATTATCCATAGGGTTATCTTCCCGAACATTATAGTTAACAGCACACACTATATAAATTGTTTTAATGGTATTAGCATCTGGCAGCGATAAATATTCCTTTTTCAGTAATTTATTTTTATAGGTTACTGTCTGAACAATAAAATCACATGTCTTTTTAAGTTCTTCCGGAGTATCTTTCTTAGCATCTGCTATCGCTGCCTTAGGAGGATTATTCCTAAACATGAAGTTTTTATAAAGCTTTCCTAATTCTATAATTTTATCGTTTGATGCTGATTGTGAAAAACAAACTATACTGATAAAACAAAAAAGTGATGTTAAGGTGATTTTCATTGGATATAATTAAGTGAAAGCAAACATACTAAAATAGTTTTACTTAACAAGCAACCCACCGATAACCCCTGCCCCAAGCCATATATACCATTTTTTATACCAGGGTACCGGCACTGTTGTTTCGGCAGCTTTTATTTGTGTAACCGTAATGTAAGGGTTGGTGTTGGTAATGTCTGTCGTGAGGGTTTGCCTGCCCAATAGCCATTTTCTCTTTAAGCCGGTTATTACCGTAGTTTCGGTATAGGTTGTAAACGGATGGATAACAATACTGTCATTATCCAGTTTATAGCTAAGGCTGTACCATTTATTAAAAACAGTACCTGTTCGCATAAACCTAACTGTACTGTCTGCTGTATTCAGTTGAATAGGTTCATCATAAGCAATTGCAATCGGCTCAAATTCAATATCACTCTTAAAATTAGTAACATTGTTCACTTTAGCAAATCCCTTTACAAGTGCTTTCAATTCACTGTCTTTTTCAACAAGCACTTTCTGGAGTTGTTGCCTGTCCAGTTGCAGTGTTTTAATACTGGCTGTTTGTGTGCCCAGGGCATTGCGATAGTGTGTAACGGTATCTGTAAGTGCCTGCATGTTAGCTTCAGAAAGTTCTTTATACTCCGCACTGCGCTCACACTGATATATCAAACCGAACAGTAGTAGCCCGGTTATGATATATAGTACTGCTCTCATACATTTACCCATTTGTAAATCTCTCCGCCGATGGCTTCTGTAACTACATCATCGGTATCATATTTCGCTTTAAGCGACTGCCAGTTATGCCCAAATGTTTTTTCAAAATGCGGATAGTCCTTAAACGAAGTCCAGTCGCCACCCCATGTCCATCCTAAGGACTTAAAATATTCTGCAACCCTCAGCCAGTGTTTATCAACACTCCATGAAGCGGTGGCAAATCTGCCACTCCCATCAGTATCAAGTAGAATCACAATATCAAAAGCAAACCCATAGTTATGTATGCTTTGCCCGCCCCGGGCATTGGTTACTTTTTTTCCGGGCATTGTCCTGCCCTGTGCATACAGGGCATCCTGTTCAGTATAAGTCCGTAACGTATGCGTAAACCGCAACCGCACTCCTTTTGGCAGCAATGCATTGTTAGCATGAAGGTATGCCGCCTTAACCGCTTCCCGCACTTTTGGGTGAAGTAGGTTTATTCTTTCTAATGTTATCTGGTCATACTTCATCTTTTTCGTTTTTTACAGATTTATACAATCCCCAGCCATCCTTAAAGATACTTTTTACTTTTTGGATAATATCAAACCCAATGCGTTTGATGTTTTCAAAGAAAATAGAGTAAAACTCTATAGAACAGAAAAACAGTGTTACTACAGTAGTAAGCGTTAGTTTTTGCGTAGAGATGTGCGAGGGTTCAAACTCCTGGATTACAAAAATTGATTCTACAAAAAAAGACACAATTACACCCATACCGTAAGTGATAAACTTAACAGCAGACAGCCTCATTTTTGCCGAGGAAAACACATACCGCTTGCCTGCCCCAGGAGTTACAGGCAGGCTTTTTTTAAACTCTACATAAGATGCCCAGACCCCGGTTATAAAATCGAACACAAATAAGGCTGCCAAGAGCAATAGTGTTTTTTGTGTAGTGGTCATTTCCGAAAGAGCAACAAACCCCAGGGTAAGGATGTACCCCGAAGGTTTGCTGAACATTTCTTTTAAATACATTCCTGTTTTGTAAAAACCGGCAGGAAACAGGATTTCTTCTTTCATAATTGAGAAAATTAATTGTAAATCTTATTCATCCTCAATAACAGGAGGAGACCAGGATATGATTTCATACTGCCCTTCCTGTAATGCAGATGTTGCCTCTGGGAGTGATATTATCCAGTTTCCGTTACAATCCTGCACAGGGTTAAAGTTCCAGTTGACTGAGCTTTCAATAAATATCCCTGCTATTTGCTGAGCCAATTCTCCAGTTATTTTTGCTACTTCCATACTATTATGCTATTTCGGGCAAATTATTTAGTCTTAGCCAGTTGTTTTCAATTGTTCTTAGATGTTGGGTTTGCTCATAGGTTAGTGATGCTCCCATACCATACACGCTAATACCTGATGCGCCGTATGAAGCAGTTCCGCTTCCCCTTCTTAGTATATTTTGATTAGCATTAAAGATATAGCTTGAAGGTTGTATTGAGTTTACAAGTATGTCCTTATTAACCACCAGTAAATCATTATCAGAAATTCTATTTATAGCTTTTAGCCCTGTTCCTGTAAAATCTACTCCTGCAGAGGGATTGTTATTTGTATCTTGTTGATTTATATAATATTGAAATCCATTTTGCAGTCTCGAAGAATTGGGGATAGCGTTTTCAGCAATACCATCAATAACATTTACATTATTAGCATTTCCCGAATCATAATAAAAAACAGATAACCTAGAAGCATCATTTAATGTATAATTTGCACCATGAACTGAAGGATTAAAACCTGTATTAATATAACCATTTACACCATTCCCCTGCCAACCCTGTGAAGTGAAAAAGATCCCTCCAAACCTATTGGCTATCCTGCCAGGGTTTTTCCAGTCTATTAGTGAAAACTCATCAAGCAAAGGCTTACTATACCCAAAATTGTAATAGACATCGAGCTTATCCCAAACACCTGAAAGTTTCATTGCCTTAATCTTTAGGTCCATAAAAACTCTTTGGTAAAAAGAAGGTGTTGCATACTGCAACTCTTCAGCCCTTTTTAAAATTGCGCAAGCCGGGAGACTATTATTAATTATGAGAAGGGAAAGCCAATACCTAAATCTAAAAGTGAAATATTACACAAAGAACTTGAGCCTGAAAGTGTATATTACCGCACTGTTAACAACGGTCAGGTGGTTACTACACCTGATGATTTTGAGAATAAAAACGGAAATAAATTTATCGAGCTTCCTAACGGGCAATATTATATGCTTATGCCGTTAGCCGAATTTAATATACAGGCAGGGTTGTTAAGCAGTTACCAAGATGCTGATTTCCTTATGGATTTGAGCCAGCATGGTATATTGGTAGATAAACCGCTGCAGGGGCGTTATGTGGCATTTAGGGTTAACGGCGACAGTATGGATGATGGCAGCAACAATGCCATTACCCGAAACAGTATTGTTTCTACCCGGGAGCTGCTGCGCCACCACTGGACCGACAAACTGCGCTACCGCGATTTTCCGTACTGGGTTATTTATACTACACAGAGTAAAATGCCTCTGCTTAAAGAAATTATAGAGCACAATACCGAAGAGGGCTACATTGTGTGCCACTCGCTTAACGACAGCCCGGAGTTTACCGATTTTAAACTGCATATTAATGATATACAGGCACTGTTTTATGTTATTGATGTGAGCCGTAGTGTGAGTAAAAAGATTAGTTATTAATTTACATATTAATAGAATGAAGCCAGTATTGCTGTCCTTATTTTTGTTTCTCTTCTCCTGTACTGATAAAGTGAGAACAGAGGGAAAGGTAATGACAGAAAATGATACTGTGAGAGTACCTCCACAAGAGTTTTCAGCAGATACTACAGACGGAAGAGCTTATATTGCTGTTTTAAAAAATGATGATTATAAAAACCTTTCAGTCAGCAAAGACGAGCTTAGGCAGATAAATAGTCTTCTAATAAAGAGCATTGAAGGTTTTAATGCTAAAAATACTGATAATACTATTGATCTGCGGTACTATAAAAGGCAGTATGTGCCGCAACTAAATGAAAAAGGCGAGAAAGAAATAGCGGTATATGGTCTTTGTGCTACCTCAGGGGAGTTATGGAAACAGGGAATTATAATAACTCATGATGGTGGAAAATGCTATTTCTATGTTATTATTAACCTTGATAATAACACCCATACTGCCTTAAAAATTCACGGAAGTGCCTAACTAAAAACAGGTAATTTTACGCGGTATTAAACTATAGCTGATATATATTTTTGCACAGTTCCTGTTTACTTTAATTCAAGGAACAAACATGCAAACAATGTAATCATAGTTTTAGTTGTAGTTAATATTCGCAATCTGCTGCATATTTAGCCTGCTTATCCCCAACTTATAGAGCACGCAAAAATACTGTATCCAGGTTGCGTTATTTTTATGCCCAATAACTTCATGCACCCACCACATTGACGAAAAAATTACTAAAATCGCGTTAAATTTTATAACTTTTTTACGTTAGGCTTTTCTTACTTTGCTCTATAAATTTTAATACTAAAAAGGTTACAGGGATTTATGGTGAAGTATGACCTGTTGGAGCAGGAGTTGGAAAAAGTATGTGCAGAAGTTCAGAAAGACTTTTTTATCAGGTTTAAAAAAGGTGTGTACATTTCGGCAGGTGGTGCCCAGATAGAATTATTTATTAACGAGTTGCAGTCTGCCTTCGAAATAGCGGCAGTATCTTTTATAAAATATCAAAAATTAGAAAAAAACGCTGCGGCACGCAAAAAAGTGCTTGCGGTTACCAAACAGCATGCTAAAAAATGTATAGAGGAATTTAGCAAGATACAGTAAAATTTATTATCGTATATAAAATTAATTTTCTTTTATTTGCGCCCGCAAACCAAATTAATTATTTTATACATGAAAAATGTCCTGTTATTTATTGCACTCTTTAGTGCATCAGTATTATCTGCTCAAAACTTTTCCGGCGAATCTGTTGCCCTTTTAGAAGGAAAAGAACTTAAAGTTAAGCCATTAGAAAAATCCGGTCAAAAATATGGCTACAGGGAATTTTATACTGACTCAGATTTAAAAAAGGTGTACAAAAAAGACGGCTTCAACACTAAATACAGTGCACTTTCTGATAAAGTTTTTAAAGTAGTGTCTTATGAACCTTTTAATAGCCATGTAGGCACGAAATACAAGTTAAAGATTGAAAATCCTGATACCGGGATACTATATTATAAATATGACCCAAAGTTTAGCGTTATATTCCCGTTTGAAGTTATTGGCGGGTTAACCTATCCTGACGGTTTTTTCTGCAACCAGATAAAGGAAGAAAGTCCTGTGGGTGATGCAAAAAGATACCAATTTAAATTTGCAGACGGCGTACAGATAATACAGCTAAAAGACGAGGAAAATAATATTTATGCTAATATCAATTTACCTGTAAACAGCAAAATAGCTTATAATGTAATGCTTACAGGTGCTGTTCTCGAACTGGAAAACGGACAGTCTATCAATTTGCCATCCCAAAAAATAAGCCATGAAGATAATGGTGCCGGCGGCACTGTTATAAATGCTTTAATTACGTTATCTAATGAGCATACTGACCTTCTTAAAAAACATAAGTTGTTTAAAATAAAATTTGATAAGTATGAAAGAACTTATGATGAAGGCTTAACACTACAGGAATACATAAAATGCGTAGCTAATTAACACTATAGCTTTTGCAATACTTTAAAAGGGTACTGATGTTATTTTCAGTACCCTTTTTGCATTACTTAGCCCGCCATTAAACAGTTGCTAATTATTTAATTACTATAGTATTTATAGTGCTTTTGTTTTATCTTTACGGAGTTGTTTTTATTTAGAATACATTTAAATAAACACTAAAACCGTTTACATAATGCCTACATCTATAGTTTGGTTTAAAACAGATTTAAGGCTGCACGATAATGAAACACTGATTACGGCACTGCAAAAAAGCGACAGCGTAGTGCCTGTATACTGTTTTGACGACAGCCATTTTGAAACCACATCATTCGGGTTTAAAAAAACAGGCAGCTTCCGGGCGCAGTTTCTGCTGGAATCGCTTGCAGACCTTGATGCCCGCCTGCGCAAATACAATTCAGGTTTGGTAATAGTTAAGGGTAAGCCCCAAGAAGAACTTGCCAAAGTTGCACGCCGTTATAATGCCCGCAGGGTATTCGCTAAAAAAGAGGTAACCTACGA
>JBQGDD010000175.1:0-8636 GCA_052038845.1 Dyadobacter sp.
AAGGTTTACTGTTTCACCATCATTACATACAATTACAGTATCATCTTCACCTGCATTTGGCATTGCGTTGGGGCTTATTATATATTCCAATGTCTGGTTCATACACGAATCAGGGTCATCAGAGGTAATATTTACTATATAAGTACCTGCATCATTCCCTGAACTGAATGACGGAAATTCTAAAACACTTGTTGTACTTAATACTGTTCCGGGATTTGACACTTCATACCATTCATATTGTAAAAATGAGAAAGGCTGTACCGAAAGGCTACTGTCTTCGTTTTCACAAAAACCGTTAGCCTCAATAGCAATAGGATCAAGAGAGTTAATGTCAAATTGGATATTTCTTATATTACCGCAAACATCACTTACCTGAAAATTATATGTAGCGGTCTCCAAATCATTAAAAACGTTAGAGTTACCATTCTCCACAATAAACTGTTCACCGTTTTTTGTAGTAATCCTATAAGTAAGAGGAGGTACTCCCGTAGCCACTATAGCAACTTCATTTAAATTATTAGCACACGGAAAGCTATATGCCCCTGTTATAACTGGATTTCCGTCAAAAGTAAAACTATGGATTTCCTGTGTACAGCGAAAATTTGTAGATATACCATTACCGTATATAAAGAATGCCTTAATTATCCTAAACTGACCTGTATAAGCAAGGCTAGGAGTTATGGTATTGTTGTCAAGGTAAACTGAATTGGTTATTGTTGGCTGTGTACCATCGGCATAAACCACGCCCGTTTGCGGGTGTCCCCAAGTGTTATTTTGTTCATTATACTTTTGCAGCCAAAACGAATGTATATAATTGCCATTACTGGTATGCTGTAAATTAATATCAAAAGAACCACAGTTTTGTATAACATCTATATCATTAACTGTAATTTGATACCCATTTACATAAGCTGTAACAGTGCCCTGTAGGTTGCACTCATCAACAACATCAAAGGTATAGCTGCCTTCCGGAAGGCTGTTCATAAAAAACCATCCGTTTGAAGCTATGTTTTCAGAAACATCAAATGGAGTATCAACAAAATCACCTGGCGCATCTGTCATTACAACAGATATAAAAGTACTCCCCGGGCTGCTTATTCTTATACTTCCGTCTCCTTCTTCACATCCGGCACGCTGTAAAACAGTAAGGTTAAGATTACCGCCACCGCCGGATAAATTATGTTCAGTTTCATGCTCAACACCACATGAGTCAGTCATAATAAAAGTATATACTCCTAATGGTAAATCATTAATCACTACGCCTAACAGCCCGTCATTATTTATTGGGGTAATATACTCCGATATATCATGTGGTAAAGGTTCTGAATATGCAACTGGTGCACCAGTAATAGAGATGCTGACAATATCCCTGCCCGGTATTGATACCGTTATTGAACCTAATTCCGAACATCCTGCAAGGTTATGAATAGTTTGCGGCTGTACCTCAGGCAGTGTAATTTCATACTCAAATTGTGCTGTCCTCCCACAGGAATCCGTTATTTCTCCTGCATAAATACCATGAGGCACATAATTATTAGAATCGCCATATTCAGTATTTCCCGATGCAAATGTAGGATGGCTGCTGTTAAAGTTTTCAGGAACAAATCCGTCAGGTACACTTGAAAAACTGATTGTATATGGCCCTACATAAAGGTTTGGCACAATAGTAAAATATTGGTCGCCACAGTTTTCTATATTCGGTTCTAACCCGGCTGTAAACTTTGCATTTACTATATTGTTGTTTCTTACAAAAGTGTTTCCACAAACATCTGTAACTAAAATATCATAAGTGTACTGTTGGTCATTGTAAAAGGGTATAATTGCGCCTGTCTGGTTCATTTGAGTGTTAGAACCATTAGGAACGTTAACCGTTACTATCGTGGGCGTACCCCCACCCGGAGGATATACTGTATATTGAAACGTTAAAGGAAAAAATATTTCGTTTGGAGTAGTTGTGTGAAAATTGTGTGCTATACCAACAGTATCACACGATGGCAGTTCCCCACCAGATACTGCCCCGGCTAAAATAGATAAAGATGTAGTAGCCTGCTGTACCTGCGTTGTTACAACAACTGCTTCCCCACAGTTGTCATATACACGCACCTGATACTGACCTACCGGAAGATTATTCAATACGTTTGATGACTGCGGTGCTACAGTAACCGGTCCTGCAACAATTTCATAACTAACCGCGTTACCTGATGTGACATTTACGGTTATAACACCATCATTGCCGCACCTTACCCTAGTAGGGACTAATGTGTACTGAAGCGGCTGTATGTTATTTGAAATGGTTACATTAGCACTACTTGTGTTAGATTCTGCCCCAAGTGACTGGGTAGCTATCACAAGGTAATTACCTGCAACAAGTCCGCCAACCGTAGGGGTTGTTACTACAGTAACAGGGTCGGCAGTATTTGGAAGTAGATATACTGCATAATCTATAGAAGCTGAAGGATTATTTCCTGATACAGTAAAGCTTAAAGAGCCGTTGCCTAAACAGGTTTGGGGAGTGGGTGTAACTGTTAAGTTAAAATTTGGCAACTGCCCATAACTAAAAATAGATAAAAGCATCATTATTACTGATGCCCTAAGTGTAAGTAGTTTTTTATTCATATAATTATTTTTGTATCGCGACTAAAGATAAATATTATGTTAAAATTTAAAGTAGTAAACCATAAACTTTAACATTAACATCTAACTATCTGAATACCCTACTATAATTATATAAATTATACCTGCCTGTTTAAAACAATCTCTGCAAGTTTTTTTATTTCCTGTTCTTTAGATTTTGGATACACCAAAAGTGTGTTTTCCTTATCCACTATTATATAGTCATGCAGCCCATCAACAATTATAACCTTTCCTTTATCAGACCGTATAATATTTCCGGTTGCATTTTCTAAAACTGCGCACGCGTTAACAACGGCATTATCGTTATTATCCTTTAGCAGCTTATCATGCAGTGAACCCCATGTACCAAGGTCGTTCCAGTCAAAACTTGCAGGCAACACGTAAACATTATCCGCGTTTTCCATTACCGCATAATCAATCGAAATATTAGCCGCGTTTATATAGTTTTCATCTATAAAGGACTTTTCACTATCAGAATTATAGCTTTCATACCCATAATCAAACAGCGTGTACATTATGGGCTGTAATTTTTCGAAGGCTGCTGTTATAGACTTTACACTCCATATAAAAATCCCGGCATTCCATAAAAAATTACCGCTTTCTAAAAAAGCTTTTGCTCTTTCATAATCCGGCTTTTCCCTAAACTGTGAAACCTTTTTTATAGTATTAGTATCAGCTTTGTTATACTCTATGTAACCATAACCTGTATTAGGAAATGTTGGCTGAATGCCCAGTGTCATCAACACATTTTCTTTTTCAGCACAGTTAAACGCAAGCTGTAAATCTGCCGTAAAAGCATCTTCATCTTCTATCCAGTGGTCGCTTGGGGCTACCACCATAACGGCATTAGGGTTTATTTTCTTAATTTTTAATGATGCATATAAAATACACGGAGCCGTATTACGCATGGCAGGCTCAAGTACTATTTGATTTGGTTTTACCTGCGGCAGTTGCTCTAATACAAGGCTGTTATATATATCATTAGTAAGTATAAGTATATTTTCCTGCGGTATAAGTTTTGTAAGCCTGTTAAAAGTGCGCTGAATGAGTGTTTCGCCTGTACCCAGTATGTCATGAAACTGTTTAGGAAATTCAGTGGTACTTACAGGCCAAAAGCGTGAGCCCACGCCCCCCGCCATTAATACAGCATAATAATTTGTATTCATTTAAATTGGTGGTTAAAACATTAGTAAAGGTTATAAAACATTTACCTTAACTCAAAATCCTTTGGATTTTGTTTAACAAAATTACGGAAGTAATTCCACTTCTGCATTCGGATTAAAAAGATATATCTTGCCCGTACTCACCTCCAGGCATTCAAAACGCTTAACACGCTGCGCCCCTTTTTTAAATATTTTTCCGTTGTGTATCCTGAAGTTACTGCCGTAAGGAATCTGAAAAATATAGTTTTTATCTGATTTTTCATCAAACTGCTTTAAGGCTATAGAGAGAGTGGCATCAGTATCACTACTTGCCTTTGGATTCCTGAAATGCCTTGCAAGCAAAGGCAAAAGCTGGCTAGGGAAAATCTCCGGGCGTATAAAAGGCACCATAAGTTTTTGAAAAGTTGCCTTCCATTCCTCACCGTGGGGCTTTATATTCCTGCCATACTTCTCGAATGCAGCCAAATGAGCAATTTCGTGGATAAGCGTTATTAAAAACCGATATTTATTAAGGCTGGAGTTTACCGTTATCTGGTGGTAGCCATTTGGGTGTTTTCTGTAATCACCATGACGGGTTACGCGCTCATTTACTATTTTAAGATGAACACCATATAACCTGATAAGCTCAAAAACAGTATCAACAGCATGTTCGGGTAAATATGGTGCTATAATATGCTTCACTTTATAAACTTATGGCGTGGTAGATGATACCTGCAATACTTTACCGTTATAATATTTATTACCTGTAAGGGCAAAATTATAAATATAATCTGCCATATCTATAGCTGAAAGCGGAGCTTCATAACCGGGGAAAGCTTCCTGCAGCATCTCGGTAT
Source organism: Dyadobacter sp. (assembly GCA_052038845.1). GTDB lineage: Bacteria > Bacteroidota > Bacteroidia > Flavobacteriales > Flavobacteriaceae > Flavobacterium. The sequence goes on from JBQGDD010000175.1 coordinate 4,634, forward strand.
TTACAGAACCCAGTGCAAGCACATTAAAGGATATGCCTTTTTCTTTGTACTCTTCAGCTAATAATTCAGAAAGTGTAATCACCGCTCCCTTACTGGAACTGTATGCCGAAAGCCCGCTGAATTTCATACTGCCCTGTATGCCTCCCATACTGCTGATGGTAATTACATGGCTGCCCTTTTGCATATAACCAAGTACCGCCCTGTTTAAAGCAGCTACACCAAAAACGTTAACTTTATAAATGTATTCAAACTCCTCGCTGGTTATCGATTCAAAAGGTTTGAGCAGCAATGCCCCTGCATTGTGTATTACAACATCTACACTGTGCCAGGTGTTTTCTATAAAGCTCTTTACCTCTTTAAGGTCAGAATTGTCAGAAAGATCGAGCGCCAGGCACGAAATGTTCTCATGCTCCATTAAATCATTATGCGTTTTTCTCGATATAGCCAGTACCCTGTGCCCTGCATTGGCAAACTGTAGTGCCAAACTGTAGCCTATCCCCCTGCTGGTTCCGGTAATTATTACGTTTTTCATTTATTTTTTTAACGTTATTTCCTGCGTTTTAGCATTCACTGTTTTTTCAACTACAGGTAAAATATCCTGTATAAACGTAGTCATGTGTTTAGTATCCATCGCTTCAAAGTCATCTTTTACATGATGGTAGTAAGGAAACGTTTCCATATCGGTAGTACTCAACGTATGTGATGGTACTTTAAACTCTGTATAAAAAGGATAATTATCAGATGCCCTGAATAACTGGTATTTCATTTCAAATTCCAGGTAGCCAATCATTTTTTTACCTGCATATTCATTTAACTTATCTGCCATGTTAGATACGCTGTAACCTGTAATAAAAGCGTCAAAATCTTTTTTCATCGGTACGCCTATCATTTCAAAATTCAGCATCACATAAATGTTGAAATCCTGCTGTTTCAGCTTAGCCGCAAGATGCCTGCTGCCCAGTAAGCCTTTTTCCTCTGCCGAGAAAAAACAGAATAATATACTACGCTTATTCGATTTTGATTTTGCAAAATAATTAACCAGTTCAGTTACCGCTGTAGTACCCGATGCATTATCATCTGCCCCGTTATAAATAGTATCTCCGGCTATTGGCTGTAAGGCAACCCCAATATGATCATAATGTGCACCTATTACAACAAATTCATTTTTTAGCTTTGGGTCATTTCCTTCTATCCACCCCACAATATTATAAGCAGGTTCGGGGTAATGAGAAAGTGTATCACGATAGGTAGCAAAGTAAGGTTTTATACTGTTTTTGGTAAAAACATCTTCCAGAAATTGCGCTGCTTTTTCAAGACCTTCACTACCACTGTTACGCCCCTGTAATTCATCTGACGATAAAAACCCCAATGTTTCGGCTACTGACTTTTCATCAACTTTGTAGTTTTTTAAAGTCGCATTTTTTTGTGCAGTTGCAGCCGTAAAACAGCTAATAAAAATTAGTAATGCAGATAGTTTTTTTTTCATGTTTGTTTATTTGGTTAGCTAAAATAAGAAAATTAAATAACACCTGTAGGGCTGTAAATTAAAATCCCCGTACTGCAATTACAGTACGGGGATTTAATATAATTCATAACCCAGTGCTTATGCAAGCATAGTCACAGGATTTTCAATATAATTTTTAAGCGTCTGCAGGAACTGCGCCCCTGTAGCACCATCTACAGTTCGGTGGTCGCAAGCCAGGGTTACAGTCATAGTGTTTCCTACAACTATCTGTCCGTTTTTAACCACAGGTTTCTCAATAATAGCACCTACAGAAAGTATAGCCGAATTGGGCTGGTTGATGATAGAGGTAAACTCCTTAATACCAAACATACCAAGGTTAGATACTGTAAAAGTACTGCCTTCCATTTCAGCAGGCTGTAATTTTTTATTTCTGGCTTTACCGGCAAGCTCTTTTACACTTCCACCTATTTGAGACAAGCTCATTTGGTCAGTAAATTTAAGCACAGGTACAACAAGACCTTCTTCTACTGCTACAGCAACACCAATGCTTATGTGCTGGTTGTAAACTGTTACATCGTCTTTCCACTGCGTGTTAACCTGCGGATGTTTTCTTAAAGCCATAGCACAGGCTTTAATTACCATATCATTAAATGAAACCTTAGTATCCGGCAGTCCGTTAATTACACCTCTTGAAGCAATGGCATTATCCATATCAAGCTCTACAGTAAGGTAATATTCTGGAGCAGTAAATTTAGATTCAGATAAACGCCTTGCAATAGTCTTACGCATTTGAGAGTTTTTAACCTCTTTAGTGCTCTCCTCTCCTACTGGAGTATATTGCTTAGCTTCACCACCCTGCTGTGCAGCAGCCTGCTTAGGCTGTTCAGCTTGTGGAGTATAGTTTTCAATATCCTTCTTAACAATGCGCCCGTTTTCTCCGGTACCTTTTACTTTCTCAAGGCTTACACCTTTTTCCTTAGCTATTTTACGTGCTAACGGAGAAACAAATATCCTTCCGTCGTCATTACCGGAAGCTGCTTCTGCTTTAGGCTCTTCTTTATTATCTTTAGATTCAGACGTTTCTTCTTTATCTTCTTTTGATGATTTCTCTTCTGATTTACTTTCAGAAGATTCCGAACCACCGCCTTTACCATAGTTTTCGGCAATGCCCGATACATCTGTACCTTCAGGCCCTATTATAGCAAGAACACTGTCAACCGGAGCCGACTCGCCCTCTTTAATACCAACATACAAAAGTGTACCCGCATTAAAAGACTCAAATTCCATAGTGGCTTTATCCGTTTCAATTTCGGCAAGTATATCGCCTTCATTTACTTTGTCGCCCACTTTTTTAAGCCAGGTAGCCACAGTACCATCGGTCATGGTATCGCTAAGGCGTGGCATAGTAACCACTTTTACCCCTTTAGGCAGTTCGCCCGAAGGCTTTTTATCTTCTTTAGGTTTATCCTCAGAATCCTTTGACTCTGATTTTTTATCATCAGATGAAGATTCCTTTTCTTCTTTATCTTCAGGTTTATCAGCACCTTCTTTTTCAGAAGAGCCTTCCTTACCTTCTAAAAGAGCCGAAATATCTTCACCCTCTTTACCAATAATCGCTAAGAGAGAATCTACCGGAGCAGACTCACCTTCCTGAATACCTATATGTAACAATGTACCGGCATTAAAAGACTCAAACTCCATTGTAGCCTTATCAGTCTCTATCTCTGCCAGTATATCACCTTCATTTACTTTATCGCCCACTTTTTTAAGCCATGTAGCCACAGTCCCTTCGGTCATGGTATCGCTTAAACGCGGCATTGTTATTTTTTCTGCCATTGTTATTGTAGTTTATGTGGTATAAATGGATAATTTTCCTGCTCGTAAACAACGTCATACATTACATTTACATCAGGATATGGAGACTCTTCCGCAAATTTTTCACATTCGCTAACCATTTCCCTTACTCTGTTATCAATTGCCTCAATTTCTTCATCAGTGGCATACCCTTTATCTTTAATAATATCAAGAACCTGGGTAATAGGGTCAATTTTCTTGTACTCCTCAACCTCTTCTTTGGTTCTGTAATGCTGTGCATCACTCATAGAGTGCCCTCTGTAACGGTATGTTTTCATTTCAAGGAAAGTTGGGCCCTCGCCTTTTCTTGCTCTTTCCATTGCCTCATGCATTGCTTCGGCAACCTTTACAGGATTCATCCCGTCAACAGGGCCGCAAGGCATTTCATACCCTAAACCTAATTTCCATATACCTGTATGGTTAGCTGTACGCTCTACAGACGTACCCATTGCATAACCATTATTCTCTACTATAAATACAACAGGCAGTTTCCAAAGCATAGCCATATTAAATGCCTCATGCAGTGAACCCTGACGCGCAGCACCATCACCAAAATAAGTAAGGGTAACGCCTCCTGTTTCAAAATATTTATCAGCAAAGGCTATACCTGCACCCACAGGAATTTGTGCACCCACAATACCGTGGCCACCATAAAATCCTTTTTCTTTGGCAAAAATGTGCAGA
>JBQGDD010000176.1:0-3280 GCA_052038845.1 Dyadobacter sp.
TAAAGATATTTGTATCCCGGTTGATATAAACACCAATACTTACAAAGCTGAACATTACTACAGCCCTCACAACTGATGGTGATAACCCGGAGATGACAGCAAACATCCATAGGAAACAGAGGGTGGCAATGAGCTGTAAAATTTTTCCTTTACGCCTTAAACGGTTTAATGGACGAAGTATAAAGCTTATTATATAAAAAAGGATAGCGATGTGCAACCCTGAAATAGCAAGGATATGTATAACACCGGCATTTGCATAATCCTCACTTATTTCTTTATCCATATCCTGGCGCTGCCCCAATAGCAGCGCTTTAATAACATTCATTACTTCAGGACTGTAACTATGTTTTGTAAAGCTTCTGATTAACCTGTTCCTGAAGCTGTCAGTATAATAATTGAAGTTCTTAACCCTGCCTGCTTTTATATAGTTATCTTTAAGTGTAAGCTGATGAAAAATATTTTGCTTTGCCATATATTCAGCATAACTAAACTGATATGGATTTAAAGCTTTATTAATAGGTTTTAAATCGTCTGCAATAATTATTTCATCTCCTGCATAAAGTAATTCTCCTATACTGTCTTTTGGTACTGATAGTAAAATCTGACCGCTTACGGGTATTTTGTTTATTGAGTTTACATCAAAATAATACTTTTCATAATAAGCATTTGGCTTAATCCTTTCAGCAATAACACCTCTTATAACAGGAGTGTTCTCATCCAGAAAATGTGTGTAGTGTGTATTATTATTAGGAGCATAGTGTAAATTATAAGCCAGCATCCCTGTGGAAAAAGAAAATAAAGCAACAGCTATGGCAAAATAAGGCTTTTGCAGTAAATCTTTTCGGGCTTTAAAATATGTGACCATTACTGCACAGAAGATAATAACAACCGCGAGAGCCAGATGTATAAAGGAGAAGCCTGAATAATATCCTGCTAATATACCTATAGCAAAAAATATAGAAATGGGTATTACAGGGTATTTAAGTATCGTCATTTATGGTATGATTGTCGGCTGGGCAAACATACTCAAAAATTTTTAATGCGATTGGAAGAGGTAGAGGATTCGGGAGGGAAAGCTGCTGATTGACTGCTATTCCTCAATAACTCTTGTGGCATGTACAAAAGTCCTGTCATAATATGCTTCACTCATAGATGAAACAATAACGCCAAGTTGTGTAGAAGAGTGTAAAAACTTTACATCGCCGTCAATAACATCAACTACAAGCCCTACGTGGTTAATACGTTTTCTCCTCGGGTTGTTGTCAAAAAAAAGAAGGTCGCCCTTTTTTACTTCACTAAGCTTTAATTTTTTACCGGCTTTTGCCATTTCATGAGAGCTTCGGGGTAGTAAAATATCAAATATATTGAATGTAGTATATACCATGCCACTACAGTCCATACCATCTTTAGATGTGCCTCCTGTTTTATAGCGTACTCCCTCAAACTCCATAGCGTTGTTTACTATTTGCTGTGCTACATAGCTTTCATCGGGCATAGGTATAAAATCAGGCTCAGTATCCTGTACTATTATATTCTTTAGCGCTACAGAACTATTTTCTTCAGTTTTTGACGGCCCGCCCCTGCGCTTCTTTTTTCGCTGGGTTTCAGTTGCTGATGATGCTGTATCATTACCTTTTTCCTCATAAGAATACTCACCTTTTTTCTGAGCTTCTTTTTTAGAAGTGATTATTTGTGCTGATGATTTCCATGAAACCATTATAAGCAGTAAAAGGGATATGGACAGGAGTTTCTTCAAAACTTTTACTTCAAATTATAAAACTGTTTTTACAAATATATATAAATATCTTTTAACTGCTTTTCCTGTTTTGTGTTAAATCTTTGATTATGAGCCCGGCTGTAGTTTCACTTGCACCTGTACCTCCCAGTTTTTGTTCCAGTAACTCATAGTCTTTCAGTACGTTTTGCCTGTGTTGCGGATTGAGAAGTTTGCCTAATTCGGCTTTCAGGTTTTTAGTATTCAGTTCTCCCTGTATTAACTCTTTTACTACTTCACGATCCATAATAAGGTTAACCAGCGATATGTATTTTAAGGTAATGATGCGTTTGGCTATCTGGTAAGAAATCCATCCGCCTTTGTAGCACACAACCTCCGGAACTTTAAACAATGCTGTTTCCAGCGTTGCAGTACCTGATGTTACCAGTGCCGCATGGGCAATACTCAGCAGATCATACGTTTTATTGGCTGTAAAGCGTATGTTTTTATCATCAAGAAACTGTTGGTAAAACGAATATTCCTGACCCGGGGCACCTGCTATAACAAACTGATAGTCGGGAAAATCATCTGCTACCGAAAGCATGACAGAAAGCATTTTGTTTATTTCCTGTTTTCTGCTACCGGGCAGGAGTGCGATTATTGGCCTTTCATCAAGATTGTTTTCCTTTTTAAAGGAAACAGTATCGGTAGGTTTTCTGTTTTGTATAGCATCAATAAGCGGGTGTCCTACAAACTCCACCTTATAGTTATGCCTTTTCTCATAAAACTCTTTTTCAAATGGGAGGATAATATACATTTTATCAACATCCCGTTTTATAGCCTTAATACGGTTTTCTTTCCATGCCCATATTTGCGGAGATATGTAATAATGGGTAGGGTAATTAAGTTTTTTTGCCCATTTGGCAATGCGCATATTAAAGCCGGGATAGTCAATAAAAATTATAGCATCGGGATTAAACTGTACAATATCCTCCTTGCAGAATTTTATATTCTTTAATATAGTACCAAGATTTTGTATTACCTCTGCAAAGCCCATAAATGCCAGGTCACGATAATGCTTTACCAGTGTGCCGCCAGCCATCTGCATTAAGTCGCCACCCCAAAAGCGTATTTCAGCTTCCGGGTCTTTTTTAAGCAGTTCTTTCATAAGGTTAGACCCGTGCAGGTCGCCACTGGCTTCTCCCGCTATAATGTAGTATTTCATTACTTAAACTTTACAAGTCAAAAATAACAATTTTATGTGGTGTAATAAATAAAAACACCCGGACAGGCCGGGTGTAATTAAAACTTTTGTAGTTTATTATTGTTTTGTGAAAACTATTGTAGCGCCAGGTTCGCCATCCATAGCCGGCTCATTGCCTGTTAAAGTGTTACCGGATTTAACAAATACCAGAGGATATCCGTCAACTGTTACTGTTACCTCGTTTCCAGATTGAGTATAAGTACCGTTTTCAGTTTCTCCTGGCATACAATTTATAACAACATCAAAATCTTCACCATCTTGCTCATAAGATATTTCAAGCTCATCAAATGTTACATTCATAG
>JBQGDD010000177.1:0-1687 GCA_052038845.1 Dyadobacter sp.
CTCATTCGCCATCAGTTATAACCGTATACCGCTGCGCTGATCATACGTGTACGCCTGAATAAAAAAGCATGGAGGGATTAGTTGTTTTAAAGTACTTGGGGTTGCAACGAGTGCTGGTTGCAACTGTTTGGTTGTTGGAAAGATAGATGCTATGTTTCACTTTAATTACTCCAGTTCGTACCTAAATATAGGCGCGCACTTTTATGTAACATAAATATTACAAATTATTTTTTTTTGCAATAGGATGATGAATGAATGAAGGAATGAATAATGACACCAAGTACTTTATGATCGTGTCTTAAATCTCACGAAAATAGCTCTGAGCATAATTAATTAATTATGTATGGATGGTGCATTAAAAGTGATCACCACTTCCCAAGCAACCTTTTTGGGGCTTTGAATCTAAACTTTTGATGGGTATGTTTGTCGTATCTATTAAGAAATACACAATATTTTGGCAAACAATATTTTAAATAGATACTACTAAATCTAAAACCATGTCACAAGGAGCAACGCTAAAAATCACAGGAAATTCGGCAATTCAGAAAGCTAGGGAAACTGTAGCTGCCAAGTTTAATAAGGTGACTTTAAAAAGTTCTGGTACAGTGAAAGTTTCACGTTCCGATTCGGGAACCAACTCTACGTTCATTATCAAAAGTCGGTAGATATCGGGCTTATAATGTATAGAAAAAGTGATTACAAAAGGATAGTACCTCAAAAAGAAGAGGATTATCGAAGTCCAATTCGCAGAGATTACGGGAGATTGTTACACTCACCGGCATTTAGACGTCTTCAGGGTAAAACTCAGCTTTACCCAGGTATAGAGTCCGACTTTTTCCGAAATAGGTTGACCCATTCTCTTGAGGTTGCGCAAATAGCAAAAACTATTGCTATCAAATTGAATCATGAAGTATTGCGAGACAACGGTCTTGAAATTGACCCGGACATTTGTGAATTTGCTGGTTTAGCTCATGATCTTGGTCACCCTCCATTCGGTCATCAAGGTGAAGAGGCTCTGGATGAAGTTATGAGGGATTTTGGAGGATTTGAGGGAAACGCCCAAACGTTGAGAATATTAACGCGGCTAGAAAAGAAATCATTACCAGAACACAAAAGCACTATAGGCGCTCTAGGCCTAAACCTTACCTACCGAACTATCGCTTCAATATTGAAGTACGACAACGCTATACCTAGTAACTCCGAAGATCGTTCGCCAGAATTTTTAAACAAACCTATGAAGGGCTATTACGAGTCCGAAAAAAGCATAGTCGATAAAGTAAAACAGAACGTTCTAAATACAAAATCTAAAAGCAAATTCAAGTCAATCGAATGTAGGATAATGGATATTGCTGATGACATAGCGTATTCAACGTATGATTTAGAGGATGGATTAAAGGCCGGATTTTATCATCCAACGTCCATATTAACTTATCCTGCGCAGGTATACGAGCGAATTGCTGTAAAGGTCAATAAATCGACAGGTCAGAACATAGATAGCCAAGGTGTAATTGACGTCTTGTTAGAATTGTTTAAGTCAGTATTTAAGATAACTACGCTGGATGGAAAGGCTTGGAGTCTGGGTGAGCGCAAAAATGGTGATCAATATTTTCAAGTGGATGCTAAGATGCTTGATACAGTTTTTGCCAACAAAATTACCTATATGAACACACTGTCCCGAGAGTTTGCC
>JBQGDD010000178.1:0-27612 GCA_052038845.1 Dyadobacter sp.
GCAGTTTGCAGTAGTAGGTGGAGGTGAATTTACGCAACCATCATATGCCGAAGACGTAAACAACCTTGGCGGGCTTGTTCTTAACGGGCAGCCACTTATATTTAATGGGGAAAATCAGTTCCCAACAAGGCTTATTATTAACGCAGCGGCAGGAGGGCCGGAAAGTATTGCCGGAACAGCTTCAACAGAGATAAACTCCGGGCAGGCTATGGCTTATAATAATATGGGAGTGCCGGGGGCTAAATCATTCCATCTTCTGGCACCGGGATATGGTAATGTGCAGGGCGTTGCTACAGGTGCAGCTAACCCTTATTACGTGAGGCACGCAACATCTTCAACATCGAGAGTTATAGAAGATGCCATGATGAAAAATCCAACCTTTTTTACAAACTGGATAGGTAATAATGATGTCCTTTCCTATGCTATATCAGGAGGTACAGGGGTAAGTCAGGAAGGTAATACTAACCCTGCTACTTACGGAAGTAATGATATAACTGACTCTAACGTATTTGCAGCTGCTTATAATGAGATTACAAATGCACTAACTTCAGGCGGTGCTAAAGGAGTTGTAGCTACTATACCTAATGTTACCTCTATTCCTTACTTTACAACTGTGCCATACAATCCGGTTCCTCTTGACGAGGCTGCGGCAGGGGCTGTAAATCAGGGGTATGCTCCGTATAATGCTGGGTTGCAGGCTGCGAGGCAGGCAGGGCTTATCAGCCAGGATGAAGCTGCCAGAAGGACTGTTACATTTACAGCCGGTGCAGGCAACGCAGTGGTTATAGAAGATGAAACACTTACCAATCTTTCGGCTTTAGGGCTTCCTAACTACAGGCAGGCAACCAGCAGCGACCTTATTGTATTACCGGCTATGTCTTTTATCGGGACACCTGTTAACGGTAATCCTGCTATGATTAATGGTGTTACAGTTCCTTTAGCTGATCGTTGGGTACTTATACCTTCTGAAATTTCTCTTATAAACACGGCTACGGCTAATTTTAATAATACTATAAAAGCTGTAGCGGCATCAAAAGGGCTTGCGGTAGCCGATATGAACGCAATATTAAGTCAGCTTGTAAGCGGACTTCGTGTAGAAGACGGGCAGGTATATACAGCAAACTACTTCAGTACTTCTACACTTAGTACAGTATTATTCTCTTTAGATGGTATTCATCCTAATGCAAGGGGCTATGCTGTTATAGCCAACGAAGTTATAAAGGTAATCAACAGGCACTATAACGCCAAGCTGCCTTTAGTTAGCGCGGGTAATTATCCCGGTGCTACCGTTTTGCCTTCTAATTAGTATGTGCAGGTAAATAAAATTTTATTAAAAGCACCTTTGTTTAAAGGTGCTTTTTGTATTTTTATGACTGAAAATTAGTACAGATGAAAACGCTTATCAATATTTTTTTTACCACGGTTTTTGTATTGCTTTTAGCTAATCTTTTACCGGGCGTGGCAGTTAAAGGATGGGCAAGTGCCCTGCTTGTTGCCCTGGTGCTTGGGTTGCTTAATATATTTGTAAAGCCTGTACTTGTTATACTTACGCTTCCGGCTACTATAATAACCCTTGGTTTGTTCCTGCTGGTAATAAATGCTGTAATAATATTACTATGCAGTGAGCTGGTACCCGGATTTTACGTTAAAGGATTTTGGTGGGCTATGCTGTTTAGCCTTATTCTTTCCTTTTGCCAGTCGCTGGTATCGGGTATGGCAGATAACAGGGGTAACAGGAAGTAAAGCTAAGGTTTTAGCCTTTTGGCTTTATACATATATACCTGCCACATACGTAATATTATGATGGTGTTTGCAGCCATAAGTATAAGCAGGTGGAGGTATTGTTTCTGGAAAATACTTTCTGTAAATAAATCTGTTATTGCTATCGTTAAAAGTCCTACACCTATAAACCATGAAAGTGTAAACCACAGTACCCTTTTACCTGTTACTAAATGCGCAAGTGCCTTTTTACTGAACCTGTTGTTTTCTGTATTCATTATTTATTCCTTACTTTTTGTTCCCATTGCCATGCAGATGCAAGGGCTTCGTCTAACGGTAATTCAGCTTTCCAGCCTAATACATCATTAGCTTTAGTGGTATCGGCGTAGGCTTCGGTAACATCGCCTTCCCTGCGGTCAACTATTTTATAGTTTAGTTTTTGCCCGGTTACTTTCTCAAAAGAAGTTATAACTTCCAGTACAGAATTTCCTTTGCCTGTGCCAAGGTTAAACACCTCTACTTTATCGGTATTTTTCTTTTCTATCAGCCTTTTTAAAGCTTTTACGTGTGCTTTCGCTAAATCTACCACATGAATATAATCCCGCACGCAGGTTCCGTCATGAGTTGGATAATTATTTCCGAATACCGATAACTGCTCTCTTATTCCAATCGCTGTTTGTGTAATAAAAGGTATAAGGTTAAGCGGCACACCTAAAGGCAGTTCCCCAATATGTATTGATGGATGTGCACCAACCGGGTTAAAGTAGCGTAACAGTACAGCATTGATATTGCTGACTTTCGTTACATCAGTGATTATTTCTTCGCCTATCTGCTTGGTGTTGCCATAGGGCGACATTGCCGTCTGTATAGGGGCTTTTTCTGTTATGGGCATATTTTCTGCCTGCCCGTAAACAGTACAGGATGAACTGAAAATAAAATGCGCTTCGTTTTTCTTTTCCAGTTCCTGTAAAATATATACTAAAGAGCTGATATTGTTTTCATAATACAGTAATGGGTTTTGCACGCTTTCACCCACTGCCTTTGAGGCTGCAAAATGTATTACGCCCGATACATCTGTATATTTTTTAAAGAAATCCTGAACAACCGCTTTTTCACGCAGGTCAATTTTTTCAAATAGTGGCTTTTTGCCGGTTATTGCTTCTATTCCATCAAGCACATCTGCAGATGAGTTAGAAAGATCATCTATGACCACTACATCAAAGCCTTCATTTTGAAGTTCAACTACTGTATGAGAGCCTATAAAGCCCAAACCGCCTGTTACAAGTATTTTCATAAAAAACTCTTTCGTTTAATTTACACGCTTAAAAATTCTAAAATAGTATTGGTTATGTAATCTATCTGTTCATCCTCAAGTTCTGTATGCATAGGTAATGACAGTACTTCCTTAACCAGTTGATTGGTAACTATAAAATCATCTTCATTATAACGCTCGTCTGCATATGCTTTTTGGCTGTGCAGCGGTATAGGGTAATAAATAGCACACGGAATCCCTTTATCCAGCAGGTGCTGCATTAGCGCATTCCTGTCGGTATTTAGTACTCTTAATGTGTATTGGTGAAATACATGGCTGTCATCATCTCCTTTAATTACTGGTGTAATAATATCTGCATGACCCGCGAAAGCCTTAGTGTATTTATCGGCGGCTGCCTGTCGAGCTTTGTTATATTCGTTTAACAGCGGAAGTTTAGCATTCAATACGGCTGCCTGCATACTGTCCAGCCTTGAATTTACACCTACCACATCATGGTGGTAACGCTCATACATACCATGATTTACAATTCCTCTTAATTTATGGGCAAGATCATCATCATTGGTAAAAATCGCACCGCCATCGCCATAGCAGCCTAAGTTTTTAGAAGGGAAAAAAGATGTGGAAGCCACATGGCCTATAGTCCCCGCTTTTTTCTTACTGCCATCCATGTACTTAAAGTTTGCTCCAATAGCCTGAGCGTTATCTTCAATAACATATAGGTTATGTTCTTTGGCAATAGCCATAATATCATCCATATCGGCAGCCTGCCCAAATAAATGCACAGGTACTATTGCCTTAGTTTTTGGTGTAATAGCATTGCGTATTGCCTCTATAGATATATTGAATGTATCAGGGTTAACATCTACTAAAACAGGGGTAAGCTGTAGTAAAGCGATAACCTCTACGGTAGCAGCAAAAGTAAAGTCGGCGGTTATAACCTCGTCGCCAGGTTTTAGGTCCAGCCCCATCATAGCAATCTGTAACGCATCTGTACCATTGGCACAGGGTATAACGTGCTTTACGCCAAGGTATTCTTCAAGGTTTTTTTGGAATTTATGTACTTCGGGGCCATTAATGTAAGTATTGGTATCAAGCACTTCCTGAATAGAAGTATTTACGGTATCTTTTATTTTATCATATTGACCTTTAAGGTCAACCATCTGTATTTTTTTCATGTTGCTTTACTGATTTTAAGCCATAGCAAAACTACTAATTTAATGGATGCTTACCAATGAAAATAATTTAAAGTGCGTATTTTAGCACCTCAATAGTTTAGATATGTTTTTCCTTTACAGCCTGCTTACCCACCTTGCCGGATTGGTTTTAAAAATCGTTGCGCTCTTTAGCCCAAAAATGAAACTCTTTGTACAGGGCAGGAAAACCGTATTTGAAACCCTGAGCCAAAAAATAGCCTCAAGCGATAAAACCATTTGGTTTCACGCGGCATCATTAGGCGAATATGAGCAGGGACTGCCTGTAATGGAAAAAATAAAAGAGAAATACCCTGCGCATAAAATAATAGTCACTTTTTTTTCCCCATCGGGGTATGAGGTGCGCAAAAATACAAAAGATGCCGATGTAGTGGTTTATTTGCCGCTTGACACCAAACCCAATGCTGAAAAGTTCCTGAAACTTGTACACCCAGACATGGTGTTTTTTATAAAGTATGAGTTTTGGCCTAATTACCTTAACGGACTTAAAAACAGGAGCACGCGTGTATATTTAATATCGGGGCTGTTTAGGGAAAACCAGTTGTTCTTTAAATGGTATGGCGGTTTTTACCGTGATGCTTTAAAAGCGTTTACACACTTTTTTGTACAGTACGAAAGCTCAAAGCAACTGCTTGCCAACATAGGTTTCAGTAATGTAACGGTGAGTGGCGATACCCGTTATGACAGGGTAAGTAAAGTACTGGAGCGTGATAACACCCTTCCGTTTATAGAAGAATTCATAAATGGAAAAACCACTGTGGTTTTTGGCAGTTCATGGCCTAAGGACGAAAGCCTTTTTACTGATTTTATCAATCAGGCTACTGATACAAAATTTATTATTGCCCCGCACACTATTGGTAACGACCATATCAATGAAATTAAGAACAGCCTGACTAAAAAAACAGTACTGTTTACTGAGAAGGAAGGTAAAAACCTGGCGGAGTATGATGTTTTTATCATCAACACCATTGGGATATTGGGCAAAATATATAGTTATGCCGATGTGGCTTATGTGGGCGGTGGCTTTGGTACCGCCGGGCTACACAATATTTTAGAGCCTGCTGCTTTTGGCGTGCCGATTATTATAGGGCCTAACCACCAGAAATTCCCCGAAGCGGTAGCACTGGTGCACATGGGCGGCTGTGTGGTGGCAAATGACAAAGCCGAAATGGAAGAAACGCTTTCGGCATTGGTGTATAATGATGATTACAGATTAGAGAAAGGACATATTGCCGGAACTTTTGTGAATATGAACCGGGGAGCAGTGGCAATAATAATGAATAAAATTGAAGCAGATGCAGGCAACATTTAAACCCATAGCACAGCAGGATATTAATACTGTTACCGCAATGATGCAGGAGTTTTACGGTATAGATAACTACCCTATAGATGTAGAAAAATCGAAAAAACTGCTTAAGGAATTTATTGTAAATGACGCCCTGGGGTGTGGGTGGCTGATACTGCACAACGGGCAGCCTGTAGGCTATGTTATCCTTACGTTTGTATTTAGTTTTGAGTATGGCGGACGTATTGCCTTTTTAGATGAGCTTTTTATAGGGTCGGGTTCGCGGGGGCTTGGGTTTGGCAAGCAGGTACTCGATTTTATACACGAACAGGCAAAACAGCTTAGTATTAAAATTATTTACCTGGAGATAGAAGGGCACAACACCATAGCGCAACAGCTATATACCTCTAAAAATTTTGCAGTACATAACAGGGGCTTAATGAGGCTGGTTGTGGAGTAAGGTTTTTTAAAGTTTAAGGTATAGATTTATACAGAGATTCCTCCTTCGTCGGAATGGAAAGTAGTCACTGTCGTTGCGAGTGCAGTGTAACGGAGTGCGGTAATCACTCTGGATTTTGAAACTTCTTTGTAAAAAACAATCTCTTTAAATCTTCTGCAGAGATAGAATTTAAATAATTGTCTGTACAATAACAATAACCGCATTTTGGTCTAGTCATAAATTTTTTTCTCAATGATTTATTTTTACCAATGGCATTGATTAGAGCTTCTTTAGCTTTATCAAATAGATTTATACCATCTAACATTACTTTAGGATTATCAACAATCACACGTTTTAAATAATCAAATAAAATAGGATTAAGTTCATTTTTAATTGTTATCATTTTTCTTTGCTGTTCATACTTTTCCCAATCTTCTCTAAGTTCATCAACACTTGAAAAATATTTTTCCGACATTTTCAATCTATCATTCCAATATTTTGGATTGTCCTTTGTAATCCATATATTATGTTTATTCTCTAATAAAAAACTAATTGATATTTTGAATAGAGCTGGCCCATATAAATTTTGTCTAGGAAAAAAGCCATGTAAATCAGTAGTATCTAAAAACACATCATTCCAAACATCAAATTTCTTATCAAGCTCATCTGACATTTGTGAAGTTTGATATAGACTTAAATTTTCAATTCCACCCCTAGATACTAAACCTCCTGCTTCAATAAATGAAATCGAGGTTGCTACAGTGTTAGCATGGTATAGATAGTTTATGTCTTTTTCAACAAGTAAGTCATGTAGTTCATGATTATCTAGTTTCATGTCTTCATTTTACGTGCTAAAATAGAAAACACTATTCTTTATATACCACGTATAAACACCTGTTTTTACTCCACTATAAAAATTCCTATCTTGCGGGCTGTAATCAAACTAATATCATGAAGCTATTAAAACTACTCGTAGTACTATTACTTACTTCGCCTGCCATTGCACAGCAGGGCGGTATGTGGATACCCTCTTTGCTAAAGGGAATGAATGAAAAAGAAATGAAAAGCCTGGGCATGAAAATGTCGGCGTCAGATATTTATGATGTCAACAATTCCAGCCTTAAAGATGCAGTTCCGCATTTTAACGGCGGGTGTACCTCAGAGGTTATCTCCTCAAAAGGGCTTTTGCTTACCAACCACCACTGTGGTTATGGCGAAATACAGTCGCACTCTACTGTAGACCATGATTACCTTACTGATGGTTTCTGGGCTATGAGCATGGCAGAGGAGTTACCCAACCCCGACCTTGAAGTTACTTTTATAGTACGCATAGAAGATGTTACCAATAAAGTATTGGAAGGCACGACTACTATAGCTGACGAAGCAGCAAAACAAAAAAAGATTCAGGAAAACATAGGCCGTCTTACCAGCACACTGCCAAAGGAATCGTATCAGGAAAATAAAATCCGTACGTTTTATGAGGGCAACCAGTATATGCTTTTTGTAACCGAAACCTATAAAGATGTTCGCCTTGTGGGTGCACCGCCATCATCAATAGGTAAATTCGGTTCAGATACTGATAACTGGGTTTGGCCACGCCACACCGGCGATTTTTCGCTGTTCAGGATATATGCAGGTAAAGACAATAAGCCGGCAGAATATTCTAAAGATAATGTGCCGTATACACCCAAGCACTTTTTCCCGGTATCATTGGGCGGTGTAAAAGAAGACGATTTTACGCTGGTATTCGGTTATCCGGGCAGGACTACCGAGTATCTTCCGGCAGTAGCCGTAGAACAGATTGTTGAGGTACTTAACCCTGCTAAAATTGAAGTAAGGGATGCTGCCCTAAAAGTAGCCGATGGCTTTATGCGAAAAGACAACGCTATTAAAATACAGTATTCGGCTAAATATGCCAGCATTGCCAACTATTGGAAAAAATGGATAGGCGAAACGCAGGGGCTTAAAAAGACGAATGCCATAGGTGTTAAAAAATCATTTGAGAAAGACTTTTTGCAGAAAGCGCAAAAGGCAGGTAAAACCAATGAGTATGGTAATCTGTTTAAAGAGTTTGACACCTACTATGCAGAAATTGAACCGTACACCCTGAGCAGGGATTATTTTATAGAAGTTGCTCTAAGGAATGTAGAGCTGCTCACTGCAGGCTACAGATTGTATCAGCTTGAGCAGATTTACAACGTAAGGGGAGAGCAGTCGTTTACTGACAGAAGAGATAACACTGTAGCATCGCTTGAAGGTACTTACAAAGACTTCAACAAAAATGTTGATGAAAAAATATTTGAGCAGTTAATAGAACTGTATGCAACAAAGTCTCCGCAACAATTTCTGCCTGCAGAACTTAAAAATAAAGATTACAAAGCCCTTACTGCTGAAGTGTACAGCCAGTCTAAACTTACCAGTTATGATGGTGTAAAAGAACTTTTAAGCGGCGATGGGAAATCGGTTATCGAAAAGCTGAACAATGATAAAGGCTATCAACTTATTAAGGCTATGAGTGTTGCCTTTATGGAAAAGGTAAACCCAAAATATGAGGAACTTAACCTTAAGATTGCAGCATTACAGCGTACTTACATGAAAGGTATATTAGAGTTAAGCCCTGATGATGCACGTATATTCCCCGATGCTAACAGTACTATGAGGGTAACGTATGGTAAAGTAAAAGGCTATGAGCCGAGGGATGCTGTATATTATGAGCCTGTAACTTACCTTGACGGGGTAATAGAAAAATATGTACCCGGTGATTATGAGTTTGATGTGCCTCAAAAACTGATTGACCTTTACAATAAAAAAGACTTTGGACAGTATGCCGATAAAAACGGCAAAATGCCTGTATGTTTTATAGGTACAAACCATACCACAGGAGGTAACTCCGGCAGCCCCGCCATAGATGCTAAAGGAAACCTGATTGGGCTTAACTTTGACCGTGTGTGGGAAGGCACTATGAGCGACATTTATTATGACCCTTCTATATGCCGTAACATAATGGTAGATATGAGGTATGTACTGTTTGTAATAGACAAGTATGCAGGGGCTAAGCACCTGATTGAAGAAATGAAAATTGTAAATGCAAAGAAAAAATAAGCTGCTGAAAAAAGTGTTTTTAAACGTAAAACTCGGTTAAAGTATAAAGTTGGGAAGAAATTAAATGAGCCTTGCTGTTAAGGATAAAAAAACTTAAGGAAAAAACTTATTTTTTGCAGGCTAAAATGTTGAATTTCAATGCTGATATATTTTTAAAAAAATTATCAATAATTATTTTGAGATATTAAAAAATTTATATCTTTGCTCCGAATTAATAATTAACCTTTATAATTTAGTAAGATGAAAAAAGTTGTTTTAAGCTTAGCATTTGTAGCTTTAATGAGTGTTTCTTGTAAAGAAAAAGAAGCTGAGGCTCCTGTAACTGAAGTAGAAACTGAAGTTGTTGTACCTGCTGAAGAAGTAGAAGTAGAAGCTCCAGTTGTTGATACTTTAAATACTGAAACTCCAGCTGTTGAAACTCCAGCTGCTGAGTAATTAGCATTACAGTAAAAAAAGACAAAAGCTCCGCATTGCGGAGCTTTTTTATTTCTACAGAATAGCTATTTATTATATTCCAGGCTGTGCCACATCAGTTTAATACATTCCTTAGCCAATGCCGCTATGCTTTCGTCAGGTATCATTGTTGTAATTAATATACCCCGATCTTTACTTCCAATTGCTGTAACTTCATATATGCTTATTTCTCCCCTATATTCAAGTATAGCCCTTATTACATCGATTTCCTCGCCAGATCTGAGTTTCCTTTTATAATCTTCCCTCGTTAATTTATATCCATAGCTTATATTTTCTTTAGTTATTTCATGTAATATAAATTCTTTCATCATTTCAGGATTTATACTCATGTATTCCTGTATCATAAGCCCGCCTCCTTCTGCTGTAAAAATTGCATATTGAGCCACATCATTATCTATATCTGTTTTCATGATGTTACTTCCTTTAAGGTGTTGTAAGCTAAATAGCTGCGCATTATAAGTAAGGGGTGTCCTTTGCATGTACTTTAAAAGATGCCGGCTTGCCATTTATAGTGGTATTGTAATCCCTGTCGAGCGCTATAGGCATTTTTTTACCGTTAATTTCCAGGATGTAGTTTTCCTGCGAAAATCCGGTAATGGTAGTGCAAAAAAATAGTAGTAACAAGTAATAGTTAGATTTCATAATATGCTGTAGGGTTAATAATTTATCAGGTAGGTGTAAAATAAAAACAGCCCCAGAAATTCTGGAGCTGTTTTGTACTCAAGGCGGGACTTGAACCCGCACGGGCATTACTACCCACTGGATTTTAAGTCCAGCGTGTCTACCAATTCCACCACTCGAGCTTAAACTGATAGTTTGAGCGAAAAACGGGATTCGAACCCGCGACCTCAACCTTGGCAAGGTTGCGCTCTACCAACTGAGCTATTTTCGCATTTTGTCAATTACCGCTGTGTTACTTCAGTATTGCGGATGCAAATGTAGCACATAAATTGAATTATACAAGGCTTTTTTTGAAAAAAAATGCTCTAAAAACATAACTTTCTGAAAACGTTTGGCTTAAATTAAAACAAAAGTTTAGATTTTACTTTATCAGCATCCGCTTTATCTCGTTCAGCTTCATAAGGGCTTCTACGGGAGTAAGTGTGTTTATATCAAGATTGATAATTTCCTCTTTAATTTCTTCCAGTAACGGGTCATCAAGGTTAAAAAAGCTTAACTGCATTTCATCTTTTAC
Source organism: Dyadobacter sp. (assembly GCA_052038845.1). Classification (GTDB taxonomy): domain Bacteria; phylum Bacteroidota; class Bacteroidia; order Flavobacteriales; family Flavobacteriaceae; genus Flavobacterium. Next base: position 10,699 of record JBQGDD010000178.1, read on the forward strand.
AAATGCTTTTACATTAGCCAGTTCTTCACCTGAATGATTCTTTTCAAGCTTTTTAAGCAGTTTTTGAGCCTTTTGTATAACCGTTTGCGGCATACCCGCCATTTTAGCCACATGAATACCAAAACTGTGCGCACTGCCGCCTTTAACCAGCTTACGGATAAATAGTACAGTATCTTTAAGTTCTTTTACCGAAACATTATAGTTATGGATGCGGCTAAAAATATCCTGCATTTCATTTAATTCATGATAATGCGTTGCAAACAGCGTTTTAGGCTGTGCCGGATGCTCGTGTAAAAATTCGGCTATTGCCCATGCTATAGATATACCATCGTAGGTGCTTGTACCACGCCCAATTTCATCTAAAAGTATCAGGCTTCGGTTCGATATATTATTTAGGATGCTCGCCGTTTCATTCATTTCTACCATAAAAGTAGATTCGCCCATAGATATATTATCTGATGCGCCCACACGGGTAAAAATTTTATCGGTAACACCCAGGCGCGCGCTTTCGGCAGGTACAAAGCTCCCCATTTGCGCCAACAACACAATTAGTGCCGTTTGCCTTAGTATCGCCGATTTACCCGACATATTAGGCCCCGTAATCATGATGATTTGCTGGGTGTCCCTGTCCAGGTAAACATCATTTGTAATATAGGGAGTGCCTACAGGTAACTGCTTTTCTATAACTGGGTGTCGCCCGTTTTTTATATCAAGTTCAAAACTGTCGTCAATTTCCGGGCAAACATATTTATTCTCTATTGCCAGTTGCGCAAAAGAGGCAAGGCAGTCCATTTGTGCAATAAGGCTGGCATTGAGCTGTACTGGTTTTATGTAAGTAGCAATCCATACCACAAGCTGGTCAAATAATTGTGTTTCCAGTTGGTGTATTTTTTCTTCTGCGCCTAATATTTTCGACTCATATTCTTTTAATTCCTCGGTAATATAGCGTTCAGCGTTAACCAGTGTCTGTTTCCTTATCCACTCCGGCGGAACTTTATCCTTGTGGGTATTCCTTACCTCAATATAGTAGCCAAAAACATTATTAAAGGATATTTTTAATGATGATATGCCTGTACGTTGTGCTTCTCTTGATTCAATGCCTTCTAAAAACTCTTTACCGGAATAGGCTATACCTCTCAGCTCATCCAGTTCGGGGTGAACGCCTTTTGCAATGGCGTTGCCCTTGTTTATAGAAACAGGAGCATCAGGGTGTAGGGTGGTTTTTATTTTCTCGCGTAGCAAATCGCAACTGTGAAGGCTGTCGCCAATGGCTTTAAGGGCTTCATTTTTACTTTCCAGTGCCAGTTGCTTTACAGGTATAATAGCGTCCAGTGAATCTTTAAGGTAAATAACCTCACGCGGAGAAACCTTACCTGTTGCAATTTTAGAAATCAGCCTTTCAAGGTCAGATATTTGCTTTACCTGTTGCTGTATTTTGTTTAATATCTGTTTGTTTTCTTTGAGGTATGTTACCACTTCATAGCGCGACCTTATTTTATTAGCATCTTTAAGTGGCAATGCCAGCCATCTTTTTAACAGCCTGCTGCCCATGGGCGAAAGTGTCCTGTCTATAACATCAAGCAGTGTTACCGCATTAAGGTTATTACTCTGGTAAAGCTCAAGGTTACGTATAGTAAACCTGTCCATCCATACATAGGCATCTTCTGCAATTCGTTGTATGGCGGTTATATGCTGAACTTTGTTATGCTGTGTTTCAGAGAGGTAGTATAATACTGCACCTGATGCTATTATGCCCTCCTGCAATTCTTCTACGCCAAAACCTTTAAGGGAATTAGTGCCAAAATGAGAAGTAAGGCTCTCATAGGCATAATCTTCTTTATATACCCAGTCTTCCAAATGGAACACATGGTAATCATCGCCAAAAGTATCCCTGAACGTGTTTTTTTCATTTTTAGCAACCAACACTTCGCTAGGGCTAAAGTTTTGCAGTAATTTATCTATATACTCTTCGTTACCCTGTGCGGTAAGGAATTCTCCTGTAGAAACATCAAGAAAAGATATCCCCAATGTTTTTCTTCCAAAATATACTGATGCTAAAAAGTTATTCGACTTAGAGTTAAGTACCTCGTCATTCATAGAAACACCAGGCGTAACCAGTTCGGTAACCCCACGCTTCACGATTGTCTTTGTCATTTTTGGGTCTTCAAGCTGGTCGCATATAGCCACCCTAAGCCCTGCTTTTACCAGTTTTGGCAAATAGGTGTTAAGCGAATGGTGGGGGAAGCCTGCCAAAGCGGTTTCGGTTTCACTACCTGCGCCACGTTTGGTAAGTACTATGCCCAGTATTCCTGCAGCCCTTACCGCATCATCGCCAAAGGTTTCATAAAAATCGCCCACCCTGAATAACAAACATGCATCAGGATATTTAGCCTTGATGCTGTTGTACTGTTTCATTAACGGGGTTTCTTTTCCTTTTTTGTCTTTTGAAGCCAATGGTACTGTGATTAGGATTTACTGAAAGGGCGAATTTAATCAAAATAGTAAAAACAATACTACCGTGTTGGTAAATGGTGGATAACTTAAACCGGATATAATGCTTATTTTTGCTTTCTATAAAAGTACATATTTAATGAGAAAACTTGCCAACAGCGAACTGGAACGTAAAAGTGTAGAAGATTTTAAAAAGGCAGATAAAACACCCTTAATCCTTATTCTTGATGATATAAGGAGTCTGCACAACATTGGTTCTGTCTTTCGTACGGCAGATGCATTTCTCATTGAAAAAATTTACCTGTGCGGTATTACTGCCGTACCACCCCACAAAGAGATACATAAAACAGCCCTTGGCGCAACTGAAACCGTAGCCTGGGAATACAACAAGGAGGTTACAGATGTTATTGCTTCTTTAAAAAATGAAGGTGTAAATGTGTGGGCTGTAGAACAGGTAGAAGATTCAGTCATGCTACAGGATTTTATTCCTGATAGCGTTAAAAAATATGCATTGGTTTTTGGTAACGAAGTAAAAGGGGTATCTCAGGAAGCCATTAAACTTTGCGACGGCACTATAGAAATACCGCAGCTTGGCACTAAACATTCGCTTAATATATCTGTAAGTACGGGTATTGTAATATGGGATATTTTCCAGAAGAGCATTAAAGTACAATAGCCACCTACTTTAGCGATTTTTGTATTTGATTTAGCAGATAAATATAATCCTGCTGATTGTTTACAAAATCTTTATCTGTAACATCTATAACAAGCATATTTTGCCCCTGCTGAGAATTTATATAGTTTAGGTAGCCTTTGCTTATCATGTCTAAATACTCTGTTTTAATATTTTGTTCATAAGAGCGTCCGCGGCGTTTAATTTGCTTAAGCAACTGCTCTGTACTTTGATACAGATAAACATACAGCCCCGGTTTTTTAAGCTGCCTGTGCATTATATCAAACATTTTTTGATATAAATTATATTCATCAGCCCCAAGTGTAACTTCTGCAAAAATCAGGGATTTTACAATATGATAGTCAGCTACTACAAAATCGTTTAGGATATTTATATCTGAAATATCATCTGACAACTGGTGATAACGGTCAGCCAAAAAAGACATTTCCAAAGGGAAAGCATAACGTTGCTGGTCTTTATAAAATTTTGGTAAAAAGGGGTTGTCAGCAAAGCGCTCTAATACCAGCTTTGCATTAAAATCCTGTGCAATTTTTGTAGAAAGCGAAGTTTTACCGGCACCAATGTTACCCTCTATGGTTATGTAATTAAATTTTTCGGGAGTATATTTATGTATGGGGTTATCCGGCTGTATTACAGGTTTACACTCTGATGCATCTGTGCAGGAGCTTATAAGCTCATCTATAGATTTATGCAGTGTAGGGTGTTGCCAGCGTGGTGCAATATCACGAAGGGGGTATAGTACAAAATTCCTGTCCTGCATGCGTGGATGTGGCAGCTGCAGCCCGTCTTCTTCAAGAGTTATCCCGTTAAAAGCTATAATGTCTATATCAATACTGCGTGCCTGATAGCCTGCGCCCGGTTCGCGCAGTCTGCCGGCTTTTTCTTCGGCTTTTAAAAGTTTTTTTAAGAGCTTTTGCGGTTTTAGCTGTGTATGGACAACTAAAGCACAGTTGTAAAAATCATGGCTGGCAAACCCCCAGGAAGGGGTTTCATATATACCGGAAACTTTTATAACAGTAGCAATGTTATTGTGTATATAATTTATGCATTCCTGTATATTTTGCAGCCTGTTGCCACTGTTGCTCCCTAAAGATAATATTACGCTGCTTTGTGCCATAGCCTGCAAAAGTATAACAAACAGTTTTATTTTGTTATCGGGCAGGTAAAATAGTGCCATAATTGATTTTAACACTGTAACATAAAATGTATTTTTGCGACCTATTTTAAAATTAAATTTAAAAAGTATGCAGTTCCTTAAAAATGTACTGGCTACCATAGTGGGCCTTTTTCTTTTCTGTTTTATATTCTTTATTATACTAATATTTATTGGTGTTGCCGTTGGCAGCAGTGGTAAAGAGGTAGTTAAGGTAAAAGATAACTCGGTTATTGAGTTGGATATCAGTAAAGTTTCGCAGGACTATGCGGGTATTTTTTACAGCGATGAGTTTGGTTTTCTTAATTCTGAGCCGCATGACGGGCTTATGGATGTCATAAAGGCAATTGAATCAGCTAAAAAAGATGATAAAATTAAAGGCATAACTATAACCAACATCGAGAGCAGCCTGGGGATGGCTCAAAACAAAGCACTTCGCGACAAACTGAATGAGTTTAAAGAGTCAGGCAAGTTTGTAGTTGCGTATGCCGATGCCTATTCACAAACAAATTATTACCTTAACTCTGTAGCTGATACCATATATGTAAACCCTGTGGGTGGGGTTGATTTTAAAGGGTTATCCAGTGAAGTAATGTTTTTTAAAGACCTTCAGGATAAAACGGGAATAAAAATGGAGGTTATACGCCATGGTAAATACAAAAGTGCTGTTGAGCCATTTTTAAGTAATGAAATGAGCAGTGAAAACAGGGAGCAGATAACAGAACTGCTAAATGCTGTGTGGGCATCTATGGCAGATGAAATTTCTAAAAGCCGAAAAATACCTTTAGACAGCCTTAATGCAATTGCCGAAAACCTGGCTGCAAGAACGCCCGAAATGGCTAAACAGGCAGGATTGGTTGACAAAATTGGCTATAAAGACGAATATGAAAACGGTATAAGGAAAGCACTTAGTGTAAAAAAAGATGAAGACTACAATTCGGTAGATATACTGGATTATGCAGAAGCCAATGGTATTGCCGATTTGCTTTCGGGAGCTAAGGATAAGATAGCCGTAATATATGCACAGGGAGAAATTACCGGGGGTGAAGGTACAGTAACAACAATAGGGGATATAGATATTAATAAAGCCTTAAGGGACGCAAGGAAAGATGAAAATATAAAAGCCATTGTTTTAAGGGTAAATTCACCGGGCGGAAGCGCGCTTGCTTCAGAACTGATGTGGAGGGAAATAGAAATTACTAAAAAAGTAAAACCGGTAGTGGTGTCAATGGGTAATTATGCAGCTTCGGGAGGTTACTACATTGCCTGTAATGCCGACAGGATATTTGCAGAGCCAAACACTATTACAGGTTCTATAGGTGTTTTTGGGGTGTTGCCAAACTTTACCAAACTGTCAAAAAACATAGGTATAAATACAGAACAGGTAAAAACACACAGCAATGCATCGGGCTACAGCGTTTTTAATCCGCTGGAAGAAAATACAAGGGCGATAGTGCAGGAAGGCGTAGAAAAAATATATGAAACTTTTGTAGAGCGTGTGGCAGCCGGCAGAAAAATGACTGCTGCTGAGGTAGATGCAATAGCCCAGGGAAGAGTTTGGGCAGGAACAGAAGCTGTTGAAAACGGGCTTGTAGATGAACTGGGAGGTCTTGATGCTGCAATTGCCTATGCGGCAAAGCTTGGAAAATCTGAAAGTTATACAACGCAGAATTTCCCGAAATATGAAATGACACTTGACAGGTATATTGCAGGGCTTAGCGGGCTTCCGTTTGCAAAAACGAAAGAAGACTTTATAAAAGAAGAAGTTGGCAAAGAGAATTATCAGGTTATAGAGCGTATCAGGCGTGTTAGCCAGCTAAGGGGCGCACAGGTAATCATGCCTTACGAAATAACAATACATTAACAGCATTTTTATCTTTATTTGTATCTTTAGGGAAAAATAGAGATACCATGGTGAAGAAGATTTTAAAATGGACAGGCGCAGTGCTGCTTGTGCTTATAATAGCACTTGCAGCCGCGCCATTTTTATTTAAAGATAAAATAAAGGCAATGATTGCCAAAGCTATTAATGAGCAGGTAGATGCAACTGTAGCTTTTAACGATGTAAGCCTGAGCCTTTTCAGGAGCTTTCCGCAGGCAAATGTTACTATAGATAAGTTAAGCATTATTAATAAAGCCCCGTTTGAAGGTGATACCCTTGTTTACATGAGCGAAATTAACCTGCAAATGTCGGTTAAGGAACTTTTTAAGGGTGAAGATGAAGGCGGGATGAGCATAAAATCTTTAACTACTAAAGATGGCATTATAAACATACTGTTTAATAAAGATGGCGTAGGTAACTTTGATATTGCCCTTAAAGATGAAGATGAAAAGCCCGATGGAGCAGATGACAGCAAGCCCTTTCAGCTTAATATGGAGCACTATGAGATAGAGAATCTGCGCTTTAGATATTTTGATGAACGCTCGCAGATAAGTATGGTAATTGACAGCCTTTACCATGACGGTACAGGTAACTTTGCCCAAAATGTGCTGGATTTAGATACACACACTACTGCCAAGCTGACCCTCGATATGGATAAGACAAACTATATGAGGGATGTAAGGCTTAAACTGGATGCCATATTAGGGATTGACCTTGAGAACAGCATTTATAGCTTTAAAGACAATGAGGCGCTGATTAATCAGTTACCGCTACAGTTTGACGGGAGCATAGCATTGCTTGAAGAAGGACAGAAATATGACCTGACCTTTAAAACGCCTACATCATCATTTAAAAACTTTTTAGGGGTTATACCCGAATCTTATGCCGGAAACCTTGATAATGTGCAGACAGAGGGTGATTTTACAATTAACGGAGTTGTAAACGGTGTGTTGGCAGAAACTACTATCCCTAAATTTAATATAGCGATTGCATCAAACAATGCATCATTTAAATATCCTGACCTTCCAAAATCAGTGCAGAATATTGTTATTGACACTAAAATAGTGAACGAAACCGGGATTATGAATGATACTTATGTAAATATTGATAAATTGTCTTTCAGGATAGACCAGGATGTTTTTGACGCTAAGGCGAAAATACGTAATGTGGCTGAAAACGCCCTTGTTGATGCTGACCTTAAAGGAACCATAAACCTGGCTAATGTAACCAAGGCATACCCTGTGCAGCTCGATATGCCGCTATCAGGAATTTTAAAAGCTGACGTTACAACAAAATTTGATATGCTATCGGTAGAAAAAAGCCAGTATGAAAAAATACAGAATAGCGGCAGTATAAGCCTTACAGGGTTTAACTATCAGGGTGATGCGCTGGCAAAGCCTGTACAGATAAGCGAAGCTGCCATACAGTTTAACCCCAACAGGATTAACCTTAACAGGTTTAATGCAAAAACAGGCGGATCTGACATTGCTGTTACGGGAACACTTGATAATTTTTATGGTTTTGTATTTAAAGACCAGGTGCTTAAAGGCAATTTTAATATGAATGCCAACCAGCTTTTGGTTTCCGATTTTATGACACAGGAAACTCAAAGTACTGCGCAGAAAAATACACAGGGACAGGCGCAGCCCGCAACAGGAGAATCGGTTAAAATACCTGCATTTCTTGACTGTACAATTACTGCCAAAGCAAATACTGTAGTGTATGACAACCTGAACCTTAAAAATGTTTCAGGTAAAATGATTATACGCGATGAAGCGGTGACGATACAAAACCTTACTACATCTTTATTTGACGGTCAGATAGGCGCTAACGGTACTGTTTCTACTAAAGGTGCGCAGCCTACATTCAGTATGGATCTCGATCTTAACAGGGTAGATATACCGCAGGCATTTACACAGCTTGAAATGCTGAAAAACATAGCTCCTATAGCAGGTGTTATTACAGGTAAATTAAGCACAGGCATTAAAGTTTCGGGCAACCTTGATAGTAAGGAAATGACACCTGTTTTAAGTACACTAACAGGGAGTCTTAACGGGCAGCTATTATCAACAGCAGTAAAAGCCGAAAACTCTAAACTGCTCACAACTTTAGACAGTAACCTTAGTTTTATCGATCTGGATAAGCTGAAGCTGGATAACTTAAAAGCAAACCTTACATTTAATAATGGAAAGGTAAACATTGAGCCTTTTAACCTTAATTATCAGGATATAAAAATTAAGGTAGGGGGGCAGCACGGGTTTGACCAATCTATGAATTATAATGTTTCATTTGATGTGCCTGCAAAATATCTTGGCAGGGATGTCACAAAATTGTTGCAGTCGCTTAATAATACCGATGCTAATAAAATCAGCGTACCTGTAAATGCGGTGCTAACGGGTAATTTTAAAAATCCTAAAGTAAGTACAGATTTATCAAAATCGGTTACAAGCCTTACCAATCAGTTAATAGAACAGCAAAAGCAAAACCTGATAAATCAGGGTGTTAACAGAGGGACTGAGGCACTGAATAACCTGTTGGGCGGAAATAAAAATAATGACAATAAAAACGAGCCGAATAAAAATAATACTCCTAAAACCAATGAGGAGGTTAAACAGCAGGCAGAAGAAGCTGTAAAAAATAAAGCAGAAGATATTTTACAGGGCCTGTTTAAAAAGAAAGATAAAGAAGATTAACCTATATAAGGATTAAGTAAAAGAGACTGTTTCAAAATCATCTGAAACAGTCTCTTTTATATTTTAAACGTTTATCTGTACAGCAAATCCCTCATAAGCGCGCACATTAAAAACAGTGCCGTCGGCAAAAATAAGGTACTGTCCTTTAATTCCTGTCAGCTTACCCTGATATACAGGGGTTGTTGCCAGGTTAAGGCTTTTTATCTTTACAGGGTATTGAATTACAGGATAGTCAAGTGTATAAAGTTTTTCGGGTGTAGTTTCAAAATATGGCTTTACTTCATCGGGCAGCAATGGCTCCATTTCTTTTCTTACCTGTTGCAGGTTGATAACATCTGGAGCATTAAGGAGCATTTTTTTCCAGTTAATCTTATCAGAAAAATGGCTTTTAAGGGCTACCTCGGTAATGCCTGCAAGGTATCGGTTAGGTACTTCAACCAATGGCATTGCCCGAGATGCTCCCTGGTCTATCCACCGTGTAGGAACCTGTGTTTTTCGCGTTACACCCACCTTCATATCGCTTGAAGAGGCTATATATACTACATGGGGCTGTAGCTGTACCTTTTGTTCAAAATCAAGATCCCTGTCGGCTACACCCAAATGTGCAGTACTAAGTTCCGGTCTCATTATCCAGTCGCCCGCCGAAGGGATGGTATAAAAGCAGTCATAACAAAAACCCATGCGGTATATTTTCTTTTTTTTGCTGCAGTTAAGGCAGCTATACCCCATAAAGTTAATTTCAATATCTTTTTCCAATAACTGGTTCATATTCAAAAAGCTATTTTCAAACACCAGATAATATTGTATGGGAGTGTTAAATTCAGACTGCATTTTTGTTAAGACACCTTCGTACTGCATATAAATTTTAGTATTTTTATGGCATAAAGATACTAAAATATGGCTTTGCCGATAATCAATTCTATAGCTTCCTGGATTTTAAAGAAGCGTATCCACCAAATGGAATTATTTTTAAAATATCCCCATGAGGTGCAGGAAGAACTGCTGATGAACCTAATCCGTACGGCTGAAAATACAGCGATGGGGAAGGAATATGATTTTTCATCTGTAAAGAATTACAGGGCATTTTCTGAAAGGGTTCCGGTTTCTTCCTACGAAGACCTTGAGCCTTTAATAGAAAGAGCAAGAAGGGGAGAGGAGAATATTTGCTGGCCGGGGCATATTAAATGGTTTGCAAAATCGAGTGGAACTACTAATGCCAAAAGCAAATTTATTCCTGTGAGTGCAGAAGCTCTTGAAGACTGCCACTATAAGGCAGGAAAAGATTTGCTATGCCTGTATCTCAATAATAATGAAGACTCACAGCTTTTTACAGGAAAAAGCCTTCGGCTGGGAGGCAGCAGCCAGTTGTATGAAGATAATAATACTGTTTTTGGCGATCTTTCGGCTATACTAATAGACAATATGCCTAAATGGGCAGAATTCAGCAGTACGCCAAGCAATAAAGTTTCCCTGATGACGGAGTGGGAGAGCAAACTTACCGCTATAGTACAGGAAACAATAACCGAAAATGTAACCAGTTTTGCCGGAGTTCCTTCCTGGATGCTGGTACTCATGAACCGCGTTCTTGAAGACACAGGTAAATACGACCTGACGGAAATTTGGCCTAACCTTGAAGTGTATTTTCATGGTGGTGTAAGTTTTGAACCTTACAGAGAGCAATATAAAAAGATAATTACCAAGCCTGATTTCAGGTATTACGAAATATACAATGCTTCTGAGGGGTTTTTTGCCATTCAGGATACTAATGATAGTAATGAGCTACTGCTGATGCTGGACTATGGCATTTTTTATGAATTTATACCAATGGATACCTTTGGTACAGAAAACCAGAAAGTAATACCACTTGATGAGGTAGAACTTAATAGAAATTATGCTGTGGTAATTACCACTAATTCCGGTTTATGGCGATACCTTATAGGCGATACTGTACGCTTTACAAGTATAAACCCATATCGTATAAGGATTACAGGGCGTACCAAGCACCACATTAATGTATTTGGCGAGGAGCTTATGATTGAAAATACCGATAAAGCTATTGCCAAAGCCTGTAAGCTGACCGGGTGTGAAGTTATAGATTATACCGTAGCCCCGGTATTTATGGAAGGTAAGGAAAAGGGTGCACATGAATGGATGATAGAATTTCGGCAGATACCTATTGATACAGAACATTTCCGTTCAGCACTGGATGAAGCGTTGCAGGAAGTTAACTCTGACTATGAAGCAAAACGCTACAATAATATGACACTGAATCCGCTTGTGATGAATGTAGCCCGCCCCAAACTTTTTTATGACTGGCTTAAAAAACAAAACAAACTGGGAGGGCAGCATAAAATACCACGCCTCTCTAACGACAGGCAGTATGTTGAACAGTTAAAAGAGATGCAGGAAAGTGACAGGGTTTCGGCTGACATAGCATAAAAATCACTTTAATGGCATGGAAATAAGTGGTTTAATAAATTTTATTATCTTTGCAGTAAACTTATAAGCAAGGGATTTAAATGAAGAAGATGTATTTTTTACTGATTGTAGCAGCTATAATGTTACTTTCATCCTGTGGACCACGCAGGTATAGTTGTGGCGGTAAACGCCGGTGTATAACGAATACAGAGAAAAAACAGAATACAGAAAATGATAAAAAGCTGCCAATGGCAACTTTTTATACTGATAAAGCAAAAAGCAACTCATAACGAGTTGCTTTTTTAGTTTATGATGCCGCTTTAAGGCGTTTTAGCAGTGTTTTATTAAGGTGGTGTTCTACATAGTCTTTATCTACGTGAAGTTCCTTTTCATCAGAGCTTGGCAGTTCATACATAGCTTCATTTAGTATAGCCTCGCATAAAGACCTTAAACCTCTTGCTCCCAGCTTATATTCCAGTGCCTTTTCTACAATGTGGTCAAGTGCATCATCTGTGATAGTAAACTCTACATCATCCATAGTAAACAGTTTTTCATACTGTTTAATTAATGCGTTTTTAGGCTCTGTTAATATTGCACGCAATGTTTCCCTGTCAAGCGGATCCATGTGCGTTAACACAGGCATCCTGCCAATAATTTCGGGTATTAGCCCAAAGTCTTTAATATCTTTTGGTATAATGTACTGCAACAGGTTATCCTTATCAATGTTATCTGCAGCTCGTGATGTGCTGTAGCCTATAGCCTGGCGGTTAAGCCTTTTAGATATTACGCGCTCTATACCATCAAAAGCACCACCTGCTATAAACAGAATGTTTTGTGTATTTACTTCAATAAACTTCTGGTCAGGATGTTTTCGTCCCCCTTTTGGCGGAACGTTAACCACAGTGCCTTCAAGCAGTTTAAGCAAAGCCTGCTGTACACCTTCGCCCGATACATCTCTTGTTATGGAAGGGTTGTCGCTTTTGCGTGCTATTTTATCTATCTCATCAATAAATACAATCCCCCTTTCTGCTTTCTTAACGTCATAATCAGCAGCCTGAAGTAAGCGTGTAAGTATGCTTTCAACATCTTCGCCTACATAGCCTGCTTCGGTTAATACGGTTGCATCTACAATAGTAAGCGGCACATTAAGCATCCTGGCAATGGTTTTGGCTACAAGTGTTTTACCTGTACCCGTTTGCCCTGCCATAAGTATGTTGCTTTTTTCAATTTCTACTTCATCATCTCCCTGCTGCTGCATTAACCTTTTGTAGTGGTTATATACCGCAACCGAAAGCACTTTTTTAGTTTGGTCCTGCCCAATTACATACTGGTCCAGAAACTCCCTTATTTCTTTCGGTTTTTTCAACTCCAGCTCGGCAGCAAGCGATGCAGAACCGCCCTGTTTAAGCTCTTCTACAACAATGCCATGTGCCTGTTCTATACAACGGTCGCATATATGTGCACTGATACCGGCTATTAATAAATTTGTTTCCGGCTTTTTCCTACCACAAAAAGAACACTCTAATACTTCTTTAGACATATTATAAATTTATGTATCCTATAAACAGAGAAGTATATTTCCCTGTTTATAGGATAACGTAAAACTTGTTGTTATTTATTTTCTCTTATCAATACCTCATCAATCATGCCATACTCTTTAGCCTCAGGAGCTTTCATCCAATAATCTCTTTCACTGTCCTTATGCACTTTATCATAGCTTTGCCCGGAATGCTTGGCTATAATGTGGTATAATTCTTCTTTCAGCTTAAGCATTTCACGAAGATTTATTTCCATATCTGTAGCTACACCCTGTGCACCACCCGATGGCTGGTGTATCATAACCCTTGAGTGTGGCAGTGCTGAACGTTTACCCTCTGCACCTGCGCATAGAAGCACTGCGCCCATAGATGCTGCCATACCTGTACAGATAGTGGCTACATCAGGTCTTATATACTGCATAGTGTCATACATACCCAAACCTGCATACACGCTTCCGCCTGGTGAGTTAATATATATCTGTATATCTTTAGCTGCATCAGTGCTTTCTAAAAACAGTAGCTGTGCCTGTACAATGTTAGCAATCTGGTCGTCTATGCCTGTACCTAAAAAGATGATCCTGTCCATCATAAGGCGGGAAAATACATCCATTGCCACAGCGTTCATCTGACGCTCTTCAATAATATTAGGAGTAAGGTTTGTTGGGGTTATACGTGTTACCAGTTTATCATAATATAAGTTATTTACACCATGATGCTTAGTGGCATATTTCCTGAATTCTTTACCGTAATTCATAGTTTTTTTTAATTGTTTTAAAGTGTTTCACAAAGAATGAAAAAGCGTCAAACCCTGATTGGTTTGACGCTCAAATATACTCATTTTTTTTGCGAAATTATTCGCCGTACATTTCTTTAACGAAATCTTGGTAAGTTACCTCTTTTGTTTTGTGGCTTACTTTTTCTTTATACAGGTTGAGCATTTTTTCGCTCATAACCTGCTCAGATAACCTTTTAACCTCATCCTGGTTAGAAAGTACCCTTGCCACAATGTTCTCTACGTCTGCATCAGTAGGGTTCATTTGTCCAAACTGTGCCATCTGTTTTTTAATAACTTCAGATGTATAGGCTTTAAGGTCTTCAAAAGTAGTCTGCAGATTGTTTTCTGTAATTACTTTACCTTCAATTAACTGGTAACGAAGCCCGTTTTCAGATTTTGTGTACTCTTCTTCTGCCTGCTCCGGTGTAAGTGGTGTTTCACCTACAGTCTGTATCCATTTTTTAAGGAATTCAGCAGGAAGCTCAAACTTAGTGTTTTCAAGTAACGATTCAGTTACATCATTAAGGAACTTTTGGTCTGCCTGTGTTGCAAACTGCTTTTCGGCATCTTCCTTAATTTTTTCTTTTAACTGCTCTACAGATGTTACATTGCCTTCGCCAAACAGTTTGTCAAACAGCTCCTGGTTAAGCTCTGCTTTTTCGGTAGTGTTTATTTCTTCAATAGTAAAGTTTACCTCAATGTCAAGCCCATGTACATCATCATGCTCCACTTTAAGGTAATCCATTAATTTATGGTCATCATCAAAAAGCCCTTTGGTAGAAACGGTAACTACATCGCCCACTTTCTTGCCAATGAATTTTTTAGCTGCTTTTTTATCTTTAAAGATATCAGTAGTGATAGTTACTTCGTTATTGATACCTTTTTCTTCATTAGAGAAAATACCACGAATATCATCACCCTCTTCAACTGTATCTTTTGGTACAAGTTTGCCATATTGCTTTTGTATGCGCTCTACCTGCTCATCAAGCATCTTATCATCAGCAACAATAGTATATTTTACAATTTTGTTTTTAGCAGCAAGGTCAACTGTAAATTCAGGAGCAAGCCCTAATTCAAATTCAAAAGAATAATCATCTGCATCCCAGTTAAAATCTTCAGTAACTTTTGGTAACGGGTTGCCAAGTATATCAAGTTTTTCGGTAGTAAGATATTCATTAAGTGAAGACTGAAGCAGTTTATTAACCTCATCTGCAAGTACTGCTTTTCCGTATTGTTTGTTAATAAGGCTCATAGGTACAGCACCTTTCCTGAAACCGGGAATATTAGCGTTTTTTCTGTAGTCCTGTAAAACTTTATCTACTTTTGGCTGGTAATCATCTTTAGCGATAGCTACTGTAACAACAGCATTTAATGCATCTACATTTTCTCTTGTAATATTCATTATCTAAAATTGTTTAAAACCATAAAATTATGGATTGCAAAATTATATTTTTTTTACAACCCATACAAGTTTTAAATATTGTAATCCAATTAACTAAAAATAATCCTACAGATGTAATATAGCGGGCAAATTATATAATATTACCGCCACTTGCTAACGTGCTGTATATTGTCTTCAAACTGCGAAGCTAATGATTTAACCCGCGAGGAAAACAGGAGTTTTCTCCCTTCAGGGTTTCGGGTAAATACAAGTTCACAATCTCCCACTATGTTTTTCCACTGGCGTTCAAAATACTCAGCAAGCGTTTTATTACGGGCAATAACCTCTGGTACT
Organism: Dyadobacter sp.; assembly: GCA_052038845.1. Classification (GTDB taxonomy): domain Bacteria; phylum Bacteroidota; class Bacteroidia; order Flavobacteriales; family Flavobacteriaceae; genus Flavobacterium. The sequence continues at coordinate 26,038 of JBQGDD010000178.1, forward strand.
GTATGGTAATCTTTCTGATTTAAAAACAGGAGTCTGCTTTTGCGGATAATAACATACCTGGGGTTATTAATAGGGCCTATAATTTCTATAAGGGCATTTATAAACACAGACTTTTCATAGGTTGTTGCCCCTTCCAGATGACAGTAAACAGTACCATCTGAAATTACACTGGTTTTTACTTCAAGTTTATAAATATTGGTGTGTACAGCCCCCGCCTTGTGTAATGATATTAATAATGCCTCGCCTATGTGCTTCATGTCTTTAGAAATATCCCTGTAGCTTACAAACAGCCTGAAAGACTTATAGGCAAGCCCTCCGAAAAGGAAAAAGCCTCCAATTGCAGCGGCAGAAAGTATAATTAGTAAATGATCTAATGATTTTATATTGCGCATACGGCCTAAACCGTTTAAAACTCCAAACCCGTAAGCCATAGCACCGCTTACTAACTGATAAATAATGAATTTTATAGTTTTACTGTAATGCAGGTCTTTGGTTTCCTTATACGTTCTTTCAGCTTTAGGGAAAGGTATTTTTATTTCTTCTACTAAACTTACGCCTTCCTGCAAAGCTGCGCTCCATTTTTCCTTTAACGATTCTCTGTCGGCAGCATACAAAAGTGTTTCATTATTTTTCTCCTCAATAACTTTGGGGCTGAACTTTTCAGGTATGTTTAGCCTGTCAGTGCCGTTTTCTATTCCGCTTTCTCCGTTGCAGGAAACGCCTACAAAACTTCTGAAACGCCTTTTTAGCAACTCAATATCATTACCTCCGGTTACAGATGTAGGATCTGTACATGCGAGATGCCATATATTCCCTGTTTTTCCGTCATTGCCTTTTTCTGTTCGTATTGCCCTGCCACGCATTTGGTTTGACGATACAAAGGAGCCGACAAACGTTGCCAATATCAGAGCATTTATAGCGGGTGCATCCCATCCTTCGCCCAGCAACGATTTTGTGCCTATTAACACCTCTATCTCTCCCCGCTGAAACACCTGTGTTATAATATGTACTACATCATGTTTTAGCTGTTCTGTCTGTAAAATCTGTATGTAGTTTTCATCTCCGGGTAGTGGTGTGGTATTAATTTGTGTTATGCCATAACGGGCTGCTTTCTCTTTAAAAATATCATAAGCAGAAGCCGGGATAATAACTACAGAACCTGTTAAAACCCCCAATTTTATATTGGATGAATTATTACGCCTTAAAATTTCAAAAATAGGAGCTACACCTATTTTATTCAGTTCGGCAGGATTATCAGCAGTGCTGCCAAAGAATTCTTTTCTGATGTAATCAGTAAGGATAACCATCCTGAGGCTGCCACGAAGGTTTTGGTATTCAAACTCAGCAATTGTCTTTATGGCGGATAGCTTGCTGATGCTGGAAGTTAAATTTCCGGTTATTTTTTTATTATTCTGAAAGTTTATCTGCCGCCTTTCTACAGCGCCATACCTTTTCAGTTTGTTTAGCAGTTCTTTTTTATAGTTATCATAGTCCTGAAAATATTCCTTGCTGAAAAGAAAAAACTCAAGCAGGTCTTTTATCCACTCATAATTAAGGCCGGGTATCTCGTGTTTT
>JBQGDD010000179.1:0-3002 GCA_052038845.1 Dyadobacter sp.
CGCAGGCACTTCTACAAGAGGGCCTATAACGCCTGCAAAAGCCTGTCCGCTGTTGATACCGAAAACACCAATGGCAACGGCAATAGCAAGTTCAAAATTGTTTCCTGTTGCAGTAAAGGCAATAGAGGTGCTTTTAGAATAGTCTGCTCCAAAGTATTTTCCTGTAAAAAAGCTGATTACAAACATTATTACAAAATAAATAACTAGAGGTATGGCTATCCTCACTACATCCAAAGGTATAGCTACTATTAATTCGCCTTTAAGGCTAAACATTATTACTATGGTAAACAGTAAGGCTATCAGGGTAATGGGCGAGATAAACGGAATGTACTTTTTTTCAAACCATTCGCTTCCTTTTAATTTGGTTAACAGTAGCTGGCTCAGGATGCCTAAGGCAAAAGGAATACCCAGATAAATACCAACGCTCTCAGCAATTTGTGCAATGCTTATATTGATATCGAAACCATCGTACCCAAAGTAGGGTGGGAGTATGGTTATAAAAATATAGGCATATACACTGTATAACAAAACCTGAAATATACTGTTAAGCGCAATTAACCCTGCCGCATATTCTCTGCTGCCATTAGCCAGGTCATTCCAAACTACAACCATAGCGATACAGCGCGCAAGCCCTATGAGTATTAGCCCCATCATATATTCAGAATACCCCTTAAGGAAAAGCAGGGCAAGAAAGAACATCATTATTGGGCCTACAATCCAGTTAAGAAAAAGGGATGCTCCTAACACCTTAGTGTTTTTAAATACCTCGCCCATTTTTGCATACTTAACTTTAGCCAAAGGAGGGTACATCATTAATATTAACCCAATAGCAAGAGGAATATTGGTAGTACCACTGGAAAAGGAGTTGATAAATCCGCTACTGGAAGGTAAAAAATATCCAATGGCAACACCAATGCCCATAGCTATAAATATCCAGAGGGTTAAAAAACGGTCTAAAAAACTTAGTTTTTTTCTTCCTGCTGCGGGAGCGCAGTTAGTAACGGACATACTATTTTCTTTTTATTTGAGAGAAAACATAAAAAAAATCGGTGGCAATCTCCAGGCTTTTACGATGGTACATTTCAATATTCTGCGGGGTATTATCATAAACCTTAGGATCTTCAAATGTAATAGGTATCCGTTTTTCAGCACCGGCTATAAATGGGCAACCTTCATCTGCCTGAGAGCAGGTCATAACAGCAGCAAACCCGCTTTGAGGATTAAAGTCGTTATCATATACCTTAGAGAACCCTATAACCGGATGTGCGCTTTGTGCATACTTTACAGCATATACCGTGTTATTTTGATTCGAAAGAGTCATAATTTTCAAGCCGTTATTTTCAAGCGTTTTTACCACAGTAGGGAACAGGGTTGTAGCTTCTGTACCTCCTGAATAGCAGAAAACATTTTTAATATCATAATAAGCCGCTGCTGCCTGAGACCATATTTGTGAAAAATGGCTTCTACGTGAGTTATGGGTACATATAAAGTTTAACCTTACTTCTGTGTTTTCATCGTATTTTGATTGGATATAGTCAATAAGCGGCTGTAGTATTTTCTTTCGCTCTGATGATATATTTTCAAAATTAAATCCTGAAACTAAAGCTTCAATTTCAGGAAATAGTATGCTCTGTGCTGTCATAAAAAATGGAATTTAGCAGCAGCTCCCGCCCGGAGTACAACTGTTAGCATTATTGGTTTTTATTTCAGAAAGTTTAACGTTCTGCTTTTGTGGTATGCCACACTGCTCTTCTGCAAGGCAGGCAGTTTGCTTGTTGATAAGCTGAAAATGATTACCATTAAAACCAAGGTTATATTTCCCTATGGTAGTATTTTGATATTCTACCTCAATTTCATAATCGCCTATACCAAGTACTTTTTCTGATAACTCAATAATATTTAAAAGCTTACCCGGTTTTAACCTGTGCTCATAATCATTGGCATCCCATAGCTGAAAGTTTACTACGGTTTCATCTCTTAAAGTACCTCCGCAATCAATAAATTTCTTGTTTACAATACCAACTTCGGTTACATGGAAACACTCAGGAACAAAAGTTCCGTCAGGCAATTGAAAATCAACCGACTCAAGGTTTTCGAGGTGTTTTTTTATTTCAGATAATTTCATACTACGTAGTTTTTATTATTTAACAACAGTCTTTTGGTTTATTAAAGTAATCGTTTATATGGGCAAAGAAATCTTTTATTTTTTCAAAACCTTCTTCGTTAATGCAATAGCATATCGCTTTACCTTCTATGCTCCCTTTTATAAGCCCCGCGTTTTTAAGCTCCTTTAGGTGTTGGGAAACAGTAGGCTGGGCAAGGGGCAGTTCATTCACAATATCGCCGCAAATACAGGTATCTACTTTAATGAGGTATTCCATAATAGCTATGCGTGCCGGATGTCCTAATGCCTTTGCCAAAAGTGCCAGTTCATTTTGCTTAGTGGTAAAGTGTTCCGTTTTAGTAAGTCCCATAATAATATATTTATATATTGTAATATTACGATAATAATTAAAATGATACTATTTTCCACAAAAATATTTTTCTGATGTGTACTACGTGAAATAAAAAATTCCTGCCAGTAATAGACTGTTGATGTGACAACAAACTACCCTGACAGGAATTTAATTAGTTTACCGGTATTTTATAACCTATACCAGTTTTGCTAAGATGCGGTTAAGCGTTTCGCTTGGCCTCATGGCTTTATCAGTACGTGCAAAGTCAGGGTGGTAGTAACCTCCAATTTCCTGCGCTTTACCCTGAGCGTTAATTAGCTCTTTGTTAATTTTTGCTTCATTTTCTGTAAGGTCTTTAGCAATCTCCTGGAATTTCGCTTTTAGTTCAGCATCCTTATCCTGAGAAGCCAGTGCCTGTGCCCAGTATAGGGCAAGGTAAAAATGCGACCCCCGGTTATCTATCTGTCCTACTTTACGGGCAGGAGATTTATCATTTTCAAGGAATTTTTCTGTAGCAATATCTAAAGTTTCAGAAAGAACAAGTGC
>JBQGDD010000180.1:0-2440 GCA_052038845.1 Dyadobacter sp.
AGAAACCCTCAAACTGGTAAAACTATCAAAATTGCTGCTAAAAATGTAGTGAAATTTAAGCCGGGAGCTGAACTTGACGGTTCTGTGAACACAAAATAATTTGTTACCAGCAAAAAACTAAACTAAGCCCCTCCCATAAAAAGGAGGGGCTTTTTCTTAAAATATGCACATATCTTTTGGTTTTCTGCATTCTTATAGTTAAATTTATTTTTAAATTGCACCAAAGATGATTTCACTAAAACCAAAAAAAGGCCATCTGCTTATAGCAGAGCCTTCTACAATTGGGGATCTTTCTTTTAACAGGTCAGTGGTTTTATTAGCCGATCATAATGCTGAAGGTTCAGTAGGCTTCATTTTAAACAAGCCTCTCGGCTATACGATTAACGACCTTATACCTGAAATTACAGGCAATTTTAAAATATATAACGGTGGACCTGTAGAACAGGATAACCTTTACTTTATACATAACATTCCACATCTTATACCTAACAGCATCGAAATATCAAACGGTATTTACTGGGGCGGGGATTTTGAATCTACTAAAGAGCTTATAAACAAAGGGCTTATCAAGAAAAGTAATATACGGTTCTTTTTAGGATATACAGGGTGGGATGCGCAACAGCTGGAAAATGAGCTGGAAGATAATTCATGGATAGTATCAGAAAACAGATATAACAATAAGATTATTGGTAAGTCCAGTGCCTCATTCTGGAAAGAAAAGATACTTGAGCTGGGCGGCGAATATCTACTTTGGTCTAACGCTCCCGAAAATCCTTCTTTAAATTAAGCAAACCTTATCATTGCATTTAAACGCTTGAGCAATTCTTTTGCTGTCTCATCTAAATATTCTTTTTTGCGGTATTTAGTAATGGGTTGAATACCTTTTATAACATTGGTAATAAAAAGTTCATCAGCCTTCTGTAAATCAAACGGAGATATAGATGCTTCCTCTACTTCAAGCCCTTCAATTTTTGCTGCCAGCTTAATTATTTGTTTTCTCATTATACCGTTAAGGCAGCCATCTGACAGTGGCGGAGTAACCAGTTTAGTGCCTGTAAGCATAAATAAATTACCCTGTAGTGCTTCAACTACATTCTTACTGTCATTTAACAACAGGCAATTATCAAGTCCGTTTTCGTGCGCATAAATACTGCCTGTTATCTGTACTATTTTATTGGTACTTTTTATAGTAGATAGCAAATGTGAAGTAATGTAATAATCTTTAAATAAATCTACCTCATATTTACTTTCTTCAATAGTGTACAGTGCATTTTCTAAAGGCTCTGCGGTAATAATAAACTCTACATTATTGTCCTGGGGTTTATAATAGCCTCCTGCTTTTCTGTAAAACGAAAACCTAACCCTGTATGAAGATGATTCGATATACTTTTCAAGTAATTTTTTTACCTGCTCTTCCATATATTCCATGGTAAAGTCCATAGGTATTTCCATCCTTAAAATACGCATAGACGCCATGAGTCTGAAATAATGATCTTCTAAAAAAAGTATTTTACCGTCAAGCGTTTTTAAGGTTTCAAAAACTGCATCACCATATAAAAATGCCCTGTTATTATGAAGTGAAAAACTATTACCCTCCTGTAGTATACCATTAAAATTTATCATAAAAAAAGCCCTGAAAATTCAGGGCAAATATAACTTTAAATAAAGTGAATTCCTAAACAGAACCTAATACATGCTTTAAATCTGATATCTGGTTTTCCCACAATTGTTTTGATTCCTCTACATCCTGCTCTTTAGCAAAATCTACTACCATAAGAGAAACATCTTTTGTAATCTCATCTACCAATATCCTTAATTCAAAATAATAATCTCCATCTTTATCACTTTCATCCACCCAACGGAATTTTACTTTCTCTCCTGTTTTTTTAGAAGACAGCCTTGCTTTTTCCTGAGAGTCATCCCAAATAAAGGTAAAAAACTCCCCACGCGAATTTACATTATCGGCAAACCATTCAGATAAGCCTGAAGGTGTTGATATATACTGATATAGAAGTTGAGGTGAAGAAGTTATAGGAAACTCCAGCTCATATTTTATTTTTTCGTCCATTTGTTATCAAAAATTTTTGGAAATATATAATAATTAACATTGATAAAAAAACATTTTCAAAAATAATTTTTTTAAGCAAAATATATTTGCACCCATTAAATAAAGTTTTATATTTGCACCCGCATTGAGATATGCAAAACATAACAAAATGGCGAGGTAGCTCAGTCGGTTAGAGCGCAGGATTCATAACCCTGAGGTCACGGGTTCAACTCCCGTCTTCGCTACTAAACAGGAAAAGTGATTATTACAATCGTTTTTCCTGTTTTTATTTTGTGGTAAATCATTCATTTTATAAATATGATTTTTGCCATTGGTTCTTTTATTGTTTTGTTACACAAAAAACTGTCATAACAAGTTCTTCGGGAACAAGTG
>JBQGDD010000181.1:0-4084 GCA_052038845.1 Dyadobacter sp.
AACAGCCAAAGGCTGCATGAACAGGCTTTGGAAGCAAAAGAACACTTTAAAGGTAAATTAAACGAGTTACAGCGCAAAGCGGGTAAAGAGGTGAAAAACTCTGCCGAAGAGGTTAAAGATACTGTGAACGCCGCAAAGGAAAGGGCTAATGAATGGGTTAACAAAGCCGCTAACGCATAAACAGTTTACTGAAATTTTATACTGCTAATATTTATATAGCCGGCTCGTTTGGGTCGGCTATATAAAATTTTAGTCCTCTACTAATAAGACAGAATATTCCAACAAAAAAAATCCTAAATAAACAGAGCTATGAAAACCAGACGAACTCCCGGAAAAAAGTTTCAGCCTTATACCAGCCTAATCGAGCAGCTTTCTTCCGCTGAGATAAATGCTGATGATATTGAAACTTTGCCTGAAATTTTAGTACTTACTACATTTCCGCCAAGGCAGTGTGGTATTGCAACATATTCACAGGATTTGATAAAGGCATTAAACAGCCATTATGTTGATTCATTTTCTATAAAAATATGCGCCATAGAAAATAAGTCAGAAAAACATGAATATACAGACGCTGACGTTAAATATAAACTCAATACATCTGTACCGGAATCTTATGCTAAACTGGCAAAGGCTATAAATGAAGATGAAAATATAAAGACTGTACTTATACAACACGAATTTGGATTATTCTCTGAGTCAACAGTTCATTTTAATGCTTTTATAGATGCTGTACAAAAACCGCTTTCAGTAGTTTTCCATACTGTACTGCCTAACCCAAATGAAATTTTTAAAGCCGATGTACAGCACATTTTAAACCGTACAGACTCAGTAATTGTAATGACAAACAATGCTGCTGATATACTGGTTAATGATTATATAATTGACAGAGATAAAATAGCTGTTATACCACACGGAACCCATTTGGTTAAACACAGTGACAAGCAGGAGCTAAAGCAAAAATATGGTTTTGAAGGTAGGGAGATACTTTCAACCTTTGGACTTTTAAGTTCAGGTAAAAGTATAGAAACAACTATTGAGGCATTACCAAAAGTGGTTGATAAAACCCCCGAAGCCCTGTTTTTAATAATAGGCAAAACACACCCTACAGTAGCACTGAATGAAGGTGAAAAATACCGTGAAAGCCTGGAGAAAAAAGTAGCTGAATTAGGATTGGAAAATAATGTAAAATTCATCAATAAATATGTAGCGCTGGACGAATTGCTGGAATACCTGCAAATGACAGATATATATCTCTTTACTTCTAAAGACCCTAATCAGGCGGTAAGCGGTACATTTTCTTACGCGTTAAGTTCGGGCTGTGCAATAATATCTACACCTATACCCCATGCTAAGGAAGTGCTTGCAGGAGATACTGGACTGCTGTTTGACTTTGGTAACTCTGAACAGCTTACTGAGGCGATAAACAGGCTGATATTTGATATTAACCTAAGGAAAGTAATGGTTATGAACGGGCTGCATAAAATTATGCATACAGCTTGGGAAAATTCAGCCGTAAAACACGCTAAACTTTTAGCTGAAACATCAGGAGGGAATATAAAGCTACAGTACCGCAACCCTGAAGTTAACCTTGACCATGTAAAAAGGATGACAACAGATTTCGGTATGCTTCAGTTCAGCAAACTTAACAGACCTGATATAGATTCCGGCTATACGCTGGATGATAATGCAAGAGCTCTTATAGCAATGTGCCAGCATTACAAAAGGTACAGAGATGCTTCTGTTTTAAAATATATAGCTACATACCTCAACTTTATTAGCTATTGCCAGTGCAAAGACGGCAGGTTTTTAAATTATGTAGATTACAATTCGAAATTTACATCGCAAAATAATAATGAAAACCTTGAAGACAGTTCAGGCAGGGCTATGTGGGCATTAGGTTATGTGGTATCGTTATCTAACATACTACCTGCCAAGTATAGCCAACAGGCAGAAGAAATGTTCCAAAGGACATTAACCCTTACCAAAAACATATATTCTACAAGAGCAATGGCTTTTGTAATTAAAGGGCTTTACTACTATAACAGGACAGTTAAAGATGCAGATACTCTTATATATATAAAACTATTTGGCGACAGGCTTGTACAGATGTACCGACATGAAGCCGATGAAAACTGGAAATGGTTTGAAAGTTACCTGACTTACGCTAACAGTGTATTGCCGGAGGCATTACTATTATGTTACTCTATGACAGATGATGAAAATTATAAAACTATAGCAAAACAGTCTTTTGACTTTTTATTGAATAATATTTTTGAAGGTGATAAAATTCAGGTAGTGTCAAACAGGAGCTGGCATGTTAAAGGTAAAAACACTGAGCGTTATGGCGAGCAGCCTATAGATGTTGCTTACACCGTATTAGCTTTAAGAAAATTTCATGATATATTTAAAGAGGAAGAATACCTTGCTAAAATGGAAACTGCCTTTACTTGGTTTTTAGGTAACAATCATTTAGGACAGGTTGTATATAATCCTTGCACGGGAGGATGTTTTGATGGACTTGAACAATACAATGTAAACCTGAACCAGGGTGCAGAGTCAGCTTTAAGCTATCTTATGGCAAGGCTGACAGTTACCAAATATTTTGGAAACCCGGATAATGTATATTTCAGGAAAAAATTAAAAGCTGCAAAAGTCTCAGCGTTACGAACATTGGATTTTTAAATTCCACATAAAGTTTATAAACAAATAAAAAGCCCGATAACGGGCTTTTTATTTGTTTACTATTTTCAATAAATATATTATTTATTAACCTGTATTTCTCTTTGCTGTATCTCAATATTGCCCTCGCGTAATGAATTGATTACTGAATCATAATCCGTAGTATCAATAGTTTCTGCAAAATATCCCGGAACAATAACTACTCTAAAAGTCTGATTTTGTATAAATTGTGGAGTACTTGATAAGTTAAAAGTCGCATCTGCATATATTAAAACACTTTCAACATCAAAATTGAATCGGTAATCTACTTCATCCCCACTACTTAAATAAAGTGTTGTAGGTATAGGCTCCCATACCCAAAAACCATCATCATTAGTACGCCTGTAAACTAAAATAACGTCAGAAGCAAAAATTGCAGGGTTCAAAGGATAAACGATAGAATACCTACCTGTAGAAGGATCAAATCCAAGATTCACATTACTAAGATCAATAACTTCGCTTATAGTATCATTATCTATCCTGTCATCGTCATTACGGCATCCTGTTAGCGCAAGTGTACCTACAGTTGCTAAAAGTAAAAATATCTTTTTCATAAAGTTAAATGTTTTTATGGTTACTAATTTCACGAAGTTATCCCAAAAACTGAACCAAAAAATATTTTTATGAGAAAATTAGTAAAATACTAATCTATATTTTAATTTAAATAACTATAAATATGAAGTTTACGAACTATTTACTAATTGAGGGCAAACCTTTAAAATATTCTGTGAGAAAAGGTTCAAGATTAAAAATATGTAGCTTTTGCACAACATTAATAAGCGGAACTTTATCAAAGTATTCATTAGTTACATAAAAATGTATGCCGTTTTTAGTTGTAATGCCTTCCATCTGATGAAAAGGCTTTGCTATTTTTATTTTCCTTTTATTACCTCCAAAAAAGTCGGTGCCGTTAAAGTCATACAGCAAATAAAAAAATGGCTGCAGCCTGATGCTGTAACCCAGCAGTACTAAAAGTTTTTTATCTTCAACATAAACTGCATCAGTTATAAGACCATTAACGTTAAAGGTTTGCCTTGCTTCTGCTATATGGCTTCCGGGTAGCTTTGGCAGCGCATATACAGTTGTTTTCCTGCTTTTCCATTGTTTGGTAAATAGGTACAGGCTGTCTTTTACCACAATCAGGGCTTCGCAGTCAAAATCAGTAGCATTCCCCTTTTTAGGAGATAAATCACTTTGGTCAGAATAGGAAAAACTGATAATGTCCGTTTCAGGGATGCCCGACAATAATGATTCTTTATTGACCCTGATAATTTTAAGGTCGGTACGGTTACCCTTAGCATTATTGCCAAAGTCACCTATATAAATGTACTCTTCATCCTGTGGAATAGCTTCCCAGTCTTTGTTA
>JBQGDD010000182.1:0-5393 GCA_052038845.1 Dyadobacter sp.
GAACACTAAAACCCAATATTAAAATTATTGGTATTGATGGCTGTAACTTTTCTCCCGTAGGTAATAAACTGAATAAGTCAGTTATACCTAAAAGTATACAACTGTAAAGTACCGCACCAATAAAAAAAAGTAAACGGGCAACTTCTTTATATTTTAAATCGAGTTGTTTAAAGTCGTTATCCTTTAAATAGCCTGAAACTAATGGTGCATATAGCGCAAACATACCTATTGCCGGTATTTGTAATGTAGAAGCAAGTGTAACACCAATACTGAAAGTACCATTAGCTTCTGTTGAAATAAGTTCCGGTATTATTATACCATCTATCCTGAAAGCAAGTAAAGACCCTAAACTTCCTGTAAACGCATAAAGGCTGTACCTGAAATAATCTTTCCTTGATATTTCGCCAAAGAGTGTTTTAAAGCGGTAATTAAACCCGGGCTTAAAGCGTTTAAACAGGTATAGTGCAGTAAGTATAAAAATAAGTATGTACCCTGCAACATACAGGTAAAATGACTCATATACTCCCAGTGCCTGATTCAGTAATAAAACAAATAGTACCGGCAGTACAATTTTAGGTATTATTTTTTCATATAGCGTAGGTACGGCTATTTTTTGAAGATCCTGTGCCTGCTTTTTAAATAAATCTACAAAAGCCATGGCAACAGCTATAGGATAGGCAAAATACAGGAACATCCCGTTTTGATAGCCCGAAAAATATATAAAAATAGGAATACCTATAAGTACCAATATACTAATGCCTGTAATAGAAAACAGGCTGTAGTTAAATAGTTTTTTCCGGTGTGTATCATCAAGTGCAGGGTAAAATTTTATCAGCGCGTGCGATGCTCCCAATACCATGATTGGATATAGTATCTGCCATATATTATCAATGTACCGTATCTTACCTAAAAAATCTATATCATTAGGATAAATAAACAGTACGGAAATAATACCTATCACGGTACCTATGTAGTTAACCAGCGTATAAAGAAACACCTGCTTATGTACTGTATTGCCTTTCAATAGTCAAAGTAATAGTAATGCTACAAATATACTTTGCATTTATAAGATTAAGGATATAGATTTTTTATATTTTTGAATGTTACAATAACCCCCGACCCATGTACGAAAAAACATTTCCCCATAAACGCTATAGCCTTACACTTGATTTTCTAAAAAAACACATCGCAAAGTCAGAAACTATTTTAGACCTGGGTGTAGAAAACCCGTTTTCGGCAATAATGAAAGATGAAGGCTATCAGGTAGCCAATACAACAGGTGAGGATATTGATGTAAACCAAAACAGGCTTAAAGAAGAAGATTATACAGTGCTTACAGCCTTTGAAATTTTTGAGCATCTGCTTAACCCCTTTACAGTATTACAAAATGTAACCTGCGATAAACTAATCATATCTGTGCCTTTAAACTTATGGTTCAGCCCAGCTTACCGAAGTAAGACTGATATGTGGGACAGGCATTATCATGAATTTGAAGACTGGCAGCTTGACTGGCTTCTTGAAAAAACTGGCTGGTTAATTAAAGACCGTAAAAAATGGACAAACCCAACTAAAAAACTGGGAATAAGACCTATACTGAGATCTTTTACACCAAGATATTATATTGTATATGCCGAAAGGGTAAAATAATACCACTTGCCTTGCTTTGGTAATGATTTAAATTTGGGGATATTTGTATCAACTCTCACATTTACATGAAATATTACATCATCATACCTGCTTATAACGAGGCGGCATATATAAGGCAAACGCTCCAGTCTGTTGCAAAGCAAACTATCCTGCCCTCTCAGGTTGTTGTAGTTAATGATAACTCTACGGATGATACTGGAAATATTGTATCTGATTTTATAAAGCAGTATAACTGGCTAAAGCTCGTAAACAAAACTTCAGATAATATTCACATGCCCGGCATTAAAGTTATACAGGCTTTTACAACAGGATATGAAACTATTGATGAAGATTATGATATTATTGTTTAGCTGGACGCCGACCTAGTATTGCCCCCAGATTATTTTGAAAAAATAATTGCTGCCTTTAAACAGGATTCAAAAACAGGTATGGCAGGCGGATTTGCCTATATCGAAAAAAATGGCGAATGGATACTTGAAAGCCTGACTGATAAAGACCATATAAGAGGGGCGTTTAAAGCCTACAGAAAAGAGTGTTTTTTACAAATAGGCAAGCTTAAGCCTGCTATGGGTTGGGACACAGTAGACGAACTACTGGCAAAATATTATGGATGGAAAGTAACAACAATAGAAGCATTAAAAGTTAAACACCTAAAACCTACAGGCGCAAGCTATAATAAAGCAGCAAGATACAAACAAGGGGAAGCCTTTTACACGTTAGGCTACGGATTTATGATAACAGCCATAGCGAGTGCCAAACTTGCTATGCGAAAAAAGAAGCCCCTATTATTTTTTGATTATATAAATGGTTTTATAAAAGCTCAAAAGACAAAAAGAGAAATGCTCGTTAGCCCTGAACAGGCAGATTTTATAAAAAAATACCGTTGGAACAGGATGAAAGCAAAACTGTTTTAACAAGGTAAATATTAAAAAACTATTAACGGGCAATAATAACTGCTAACTATTCGGTACATTAGCCGATATTTTCAAGTTGAATAATGATAAGAGCATTACATCAGATAGGTATGTATTTCCTTATGCTTAAGGAAGTATTTAATAAGCCAACAAAATGGAAGGTTATGAAACCCCTTATCTTTAAGGAGGTTGATGATCTTATAATAGGATCACTTGGTATAGTTGCGTTTATATCCTTCTTTATCGGTGGGGTTGTAGCTATACAAACAGCACTTAACCTTAATAACCCTTTAATACCAAAATCTCTTATAGCATTTGCTACAAGACAATCGGTAATATTAGAATTTGCTCCTACATTCATATCCATAATTATGGCAGGACGTGCTGGCTCCTATATTACATCAAGTATTGGTACTATGCGCGTTACAGAGCAAATAGATGCTTTGGAAGTGATGGGGGTTAATGCTATAAATTATTTGGTACTGCCAAAAATTGTAGCGTTTACACTCTATCCGTTTGTAATAGCTATTTCTATGTTTTTAGGTATATTAGGTGGTTTATTAGCCGGAGTTTATGGCGGATTTGTTTCTATGGATGAATTTTTACAGGGTATCCAGACAGATTTTATACCTTTTCATATATTTTATGCATTTTTAAAAACGTCACTGTTTGGTTTCATACTGGCAACTATTCCATCATTTCATGGTTTTTATATGAAAGGCGGAGCTCTTGAAGTAGGAAAAGCCAGTACTACATCGTTCGTATGGACCAGTGTAGTTATAATACTCATAAATTACATCATAACGCAATTACTTTTAAGCTCATGATAGAGATTAAAGACATAAAGAAATCATTTGGTGATACAGAGGTATTAAAAGGAATTTCAACCACTTTTGAAACCGGAAAAACTAACCTTATCATAGGGCGTAGTGGTTCTGGTAAAACAGTTATGCTGAAAACGCTGTTAGGGATACATACCCCAGATTCGGGCACTATATCTTTTGATGGCAGAGTATATTCTGACCTTGACCGGGATGAGCGGCGTGCACTGCGTACCGAAATAGGTATGGTATTTCAGGGTAGCGCACTTTTCGACTCTATGACTGTAGAAGAAAATGTTGGCTTTCCGCTTAAGATGTTTACCAAGAAAAGACGTTCTGAAATAAAAGAACGTGTAGACCAGGTTTTAGAGCGTGTTAACCTTAAAGATGCCAACCATAAATTTCCCAATGAAATATCCGGAGGTATGCAAAAAAGGGTGGCTATTGCCAGGGCTATTGTAAATAATCCTAAATATCTTTTCTGTGATGAGCCAAACTCCGGGCTTGACCCCGAAACATCTATATTGATTGATGAGCTTATTCAGGAAATTACAAGAGAATATGGTATTACTACCGTTATTAATACTCACGACATGAACTCTGTATTACAGATTGGCGAAAAAATTGTTTTCCTTAAAAATGGTGTAAAAGAATGGGAAGGCGATAAGGATGAGGTACTGCAGACTAAGAATAAATCTATTGTTGAATTCGTATATTCATCCGACCTATTTAAAAAACTTCGCGAAAGCCTTCTGGCTGACGATTAATGATATAAGTACTACATATAAATTAAAAAGCTCAGTTTATCACTGAGCTTTTTAATTTATTATAGGAATACAAGCCTTACCTTGAAAATTCGCGCTGTAAATATACCCATCCTGTAACTTTGGCATCAGCCGATAGTGTAATTACATAAAAATAAGTACCTGTGGGTAAATCACCTTTGTCAGACTGTCCATACCATTCATTAGTATAGTTTTGCTTTTCATATACTTTTAAACCATAACGGTTAAATATTTTAATGTCCTTTACACCAAGGTTAGAAAGGTCGAAAGAGTCGTTCAAACCATCATTATTTGGCGATATACCTCTTGGTATAAAACATGATGTATTATCTACTGTTACAGATGCCTCTGCTGTACAGCCATCAGCATTTGTTACAATAACTGTATATTCACCGGTTGCCAGGTTTGTTATATCTGCTTCAGGTCCTGTATGGTTAAACCCTGCAGGTCCGCTCCACTGATAAACTGCACCCGGAAGATCATCAGTATTTGCTACAGAAATTATGTAGTTATAATTCCTGCATCCATTTTCAATTTCAATAGCAAAGGCATTAATGTTCTCGCTTACAGTTATAGACTGTTGTGCTTCGCAATCATTGTTGGTTACAAACACTTCATATATTCCTGTCCCAAACACTTCAACACTTCCAGAATCTGCACCATCTATTAATACGCCTTCATGGTACCACTCATACGTTACTGCCTGTGCATTAAAATTTTGTGGTGCTACAGACAGAACGGTTCCCTGCCCTACACAAATTTCTGTATTGCCCTGTATGTTAAACTGAGGCAACGGATTTATAATTACAGTTACTTCTGCAGGATCTGACGGACAGCCGTTTATTGTAGCTGTTACTGTATATACCCCCGAAGATGCTACTGTAGCGTTTGCAATTAAAGGGTTTTGGTCTGATGAAGTAAAATTGTTTGGCCCTGTCCACTGGTATGCAGCACCTGTAACTTCTGTTGCTCCAAGCTGAATCGAACTGCCTTCGCAAACAGGGTCTACATTTGCAGTAACCGGAGAATCTGGCCTGTTATTTAGCTGTACTGTTATAACAGCCTCGTCTGTACTGTTACATAATCCCGTTACAGTATATCTAAAGCTATATGTACCTTCGTCAATGCCATCAATAGCAAAGGTGTTTCCGGTAAGAGCACCTGTATTATCAACATCTTCCCATATTCCCTCTGCATCATGTGGGTTACTTAAAAATGCCGAAAGG